>NZ_JBYCKL010000023.1:0-63289 GCF_057473365.1 Halomonas sp. TH-94 | reverse complement strand
TCTCGACCGTGGCTACGTCAACTTCGACATCACCTCGACTCAAGTTTCGATCAGCCCGGACAAATCGCAGATCTTCGTCACCATCAACGTCGACGAGGGCAGTCAGTACCGCGTGGGCGACGTGCGCTTTGCCGGCAACATGGATATCAGCGAGCGTGAGGCCCGCAACCTGCTGCAGGTGGAGAGCGGCGACATCTTCTCGCGCAGCGATGTCACGGCGTCCACGGAGGCGCTGCGTTCGCGCCTGGGTGCCGAAGGCTTCGCTTTCGCTCGGGTCGAAGGCGTTCCGCAACCGCGTGCCGATGGCGCCACCGTCGATCTGACCATCAACGTCGATCCGGGGCGTCGTGCCTATGTGAGGCGCATCAACTTCATCGGCAACACCACGACTCAGGACGAGGTGCTGCGTCGCGAAATGATCCAGATGGAGGGGGCGCCGGCCTCCACCGACTCGATCAGCCAGTCGCGGCGTCGCCTGGAGCGGCTGGGCTTCTTCCGCCAGGTGGAAGTGGAAACCCAGCCGGTGGCCGGTGAGCCCGATAAACTCGATGTCACCTATACGGTGGAAGAGCAGCCCTCCGGCTCGATCTCGGCGAGCATAGGTTTCTCACAGAGCGCCGGCGTGATCTACGGCGCCTCGCTGGCTCAGAACAATTTCCTGGGTACCGGCAACCGGGTCAACATCGGCGCTCAGCGCAGCGACACCTTTACCAGCGTCAACTTCGGCTTCACCGACCCCTACTGGACGCTGGACGGCATTTCGCGCGGCTACAATCTGTTCTACCGCGAAACCGACTACGAAGATTCGGACATCTCGACCTACTCGACCGATGCCTATGGTGCGGGGATCAACTTCGGCTACCCCATCAGTGAGCTGTCGCGACTCAACTTCGGTGCCAGCATCGAGGATTTGACCGTCAAGACCTACCGCGACACTGCCTCGGAAATCGTGCGCTACGTCGAGGAGCAGGGCGAGGACGCTCAGAGCCTGAAGCTGACCGCCAGCTGGACGCGCAACAACCTGAACCGCGGCATCATGCCCACTTCGGGCAACTATCAGCGCCTGTCGCTGGAGACCGCAGCGCCGGGTAGCGACGCGGACTACTACAAGCTGCGCGCACGTGCCCAGCAGCTCTTCGCTCTCAACGAGGAGGAGACATGGGCGCTCAAGTTCGGCACCACGCTGGGCTATGCCGACAGTATCGGCAGCGACCCCTATCCGTTCTACGAGAACTTCTTCGCCGGCGGCCTGGGCTCGGTACGCGGCTTTACGGCCAACACCCTGGGGCAGCGCACCACTCCGCGTGAATCCGGTCGTGACCGCACCCTGGGGGGTAACGTGCTGGTCGAGGGCAGCGCCGAGCTGCTCTTCCCGCTGCCGTTCGTCGAAGATCAGCGCTCGCTGCAGACCGGCTTCTTCATCGATGCCGGCAATACCTTCCTGACCAGCTGCTACCCCGTCATGGAAGGGGACGGCCCCTCGCGCTGTTCGTCCGGCGTCGATCTGGGCGACCTGCGCTACAGCATCGGCGTTGGGCTCTCCTGGCTGACCCCGGTGGGACCGCTGACGTTCAGCATCGCCGAGCCACTCAACGACGAAAGTGGCGACAACACCCAATTCTTCCAATTCTCGCTTGGCCAGACCTTCTGATCCGGCGCCTCAAGAGGTAATCTAAATGCGCAAGTTGACCGTCTTTTTGTGCATGGGTCTGTTCGCGGCCCTGGCCATGCCGGCCCATTCGGCCGACGTTGCCGTCCTCGACTGGCGTGGGGCGTTGCTCTCTTCCGATGCCGCCCAGCGCTCGATGCAGCAGCTCGAGAGCCGGCTTGCCGGGCAGCAGCAGGAGGCACAGACGCTGGGGCAGGAGCTGTCGAGCCTGCAGCAGCGTCTGCAACAGGAGGGCGACAGCCTACCCGAGGATCAGCGGCGTTCGCTGATCCAGGAGTTCCAGCAGAAAGGCAGCCGTTTCGAACAGCTGCGTGGCCAGATCATGCAAGAGCAGATGCGCGCCGAGGAAGAGTTCCTGCAGCAGGCCGAACCGAAGCTCGAGCAGGCCGTGGAGCAGGTCATCTCCCGGCATGGCATTCAAGTCCTGGTGGACCCGCAGGGGGTGCTGCACTCCGAGCGGGACCTGCCCAACGTGACGGGTGAAGTGTTGGAAATTCTCAACTCACTCAATTGATTCACTCGGCAGGACACTGCCGCCGCTGTCGATACGGGCTTTCATGACGCACCCTGCTACTCCACAATTTACCCTGGACGACCTGGCCGAACGGCTGGGCGCCAACCTGGTCGGCGACGGGAGTCGCCGGATCAGGGGGCTGGCCACGCTCAAGGATGCGGGTCCCGATCAGGTGGCCTTCGTGGCCAATCGCTCCTACCTGAAGGATCTTGCCAGCTCTCGGGCCGGTGCCGTACTGCTTCACCCGGAGCATGCCGCAGCGTGCCCCGGTGCGCGCCTGGAACTGCCCAACCCCTACCTGGGCTACGCTCACCTGTCACAGCTGTTCGACCCGATCCTGGCCCGCCGCGAGGGAGGCGTTCACCCATCGGCGGTGGTCGCCGAAGACGTGGCGCTGGGAGCGCGAGTCGAGATCGGTGCCAATGCCGTGATCGAGGCCGGCGTGGAGCTGGGCGACGACGTGCGCGTCGGGGCCGGCTCCTTCATCGGGGCCGGCTCGCGCCTTGGGGCCGGCTCCCTGCTGCATCCCAACGTTACCGTGTGTCACGGCGTGACCATCGGCGAGCGGGCGATCCTGCACAGCGGCTGCGTGATCGGTGGCGACGGCTTCGGCTTCGCCCACGATGGCAGTCGCTGGCACAAGATCGCTCAGCTAGGTGGGGTGGTCATGGGCGACGATGTCGAGGTGGGTAGCTGTTCCAGTATCGACCGAGGTGCCCTGGACGATACCGTGATCGGCAATGACGTGAAGATCGACAGCCAGGTGCAGATCGCGCACAACGTGCGGATCGGCGATCACACTGCCCTTGCCGGTTGCGTCGGTATCGCCGGTTCCACCCGGGTTGGCAGAAACTGCATGCTGGGCGGCGGTGTGGGGCTTTCCGGGCATCTGACGATCTGCGATGGCGTACAGGTCACCGGCATGAGCCTGGTGACCAACTCGATTCACGAGCCAGGCGTCTACTCCTCGGGTACTGGCGCCATGCCCAACGCTCAGTGGCGCAAGAATGCGGTGCGCTTCAAGCAGCTCGACGAGCTTGCCCGGCGGCTGGCACGCCTCGAGAAGCGTAGTCAGGAGGGTTGAGACAGATTCGGGCGGCGCTATAATTCCTCGCCTGCCTTTTACAGGCGGTTTTCGGGAAGCCAGGTGCGACGCTTGCTGGACGTTCGCCGAGGCTTCCCTACTTCATTTCAGAGGTCGCTACGATGGTAATGGACATCAACGAGATTCGTGATTATCTGCCGCACCGCTACCCGTTTCTGCTCATCGATCGGGTCACGGAGCTGAGCCTCGGAGAATCCATCGTTGCCTACAAGAACGTCAGCATCAACGAGCCGTTTTTCAACGGCCATTTCCCCCACCATCCGATCATGCCCGGCGTACTGGTGCTGGAAGCGCTGGCCCAGGCATGCGGTATCCTGGGTTTCAAGACCGTCAACAAGCTGCCGGCCGATGGTTACGTCTATTATCTGGTGGGTAGCGACGAAGTGCGTTTCAAGCGTCCCGTGATGCCGGGCGACCGTCTGGTTCTGGATGCGAAGGTCATGCGTGAAAAACGCGGCATCTGGAAATTCGCCTGCCGTGCTACCGTAGACGGTGAGCTGGCCTGCGAGGCTGTCGTCATCTGTGCCGAGAGGAAGGTTTCTTGATACATACCACTGCCATCGTCGACCCTGGCGCGCGTCTGGCCGAGGATGTGGAGGTCGGTCCATTCAGTGTGATCGGTCCCGATGTCGAGATCGGTCCCGGCAGCCGCATTGGCCCGCACGTGGTCATCAAGGGCCCGACCGTGCTCGGGGCGCGCACCCGTATCTTCCAGTTCGCCTCCGTGGGCGAGGATTGCCAGGACAAGAAGTACGCCGGCGAACCAACGCGGCTGGTAATGGGCGACGACAACGTCATACGTGAGGGCGCCACGCTGCATCGCGGTACCGCCCAGGATCGTGGCGAAACCACCATTGGCTCGCGCAATCTGTTCATGGCCTACGTGCATGTCGGCCATGACTGCATCATCGGCAGCGACTGCGTTCTGGCCAACCAGGCCACGCTTGCAGGCCACGTGACCCTGGGGAATTTCGTCATCCTCGGCGGACTCTCGGCGATTCACCAGTTCTGCCACTTCGGTGACTACGCCATGGCCGGCGGCGGCTCGATCATTACCAAGGACACGCCGGCCTTCCTGATGATCAATGGAAATCCGGCCAAGGCCCATGGGTTGAATCTGACCGGGTTGAAGCGGCGCGGCTTCTCGGACGAAGCCATCAAGGCCCTGAGCGACTCCTACCGCTTGGTCTATCGCCAGGGGCTCACCGTTGCCCAGGCGCTGGAGGAGATCCGCCGTCGCTATTCGCTGCCTGAAACCGAGGCATTTGCGGCCTCGATCGAGGTCTCGAAGCGAGGCATCGTGCGCTGACATGTGCGCTGGTTGGGGCTGATATGAGCAAGATTGCGCGTGTCTACATCGTGGCCGGCGAGATGTCCGGCGATCAGCTCGGCGCCAGCTTGATGCGGGCGCTGAAAGCGCGCCATCCCCAGGCCGAGTTTCGCGGTATCGGAGGGCCCGGCATGATGGCCGAAGGCATCGACAGCCGCTTTCCGCTCGAGACGCTCTCCGTCATGGGGCTGGTGGAGGTGCTCAAACACCTGCCCGAACTCATCCGGGTGCGCAGAGCTCTGCGCGCCGATGCCCTGGCCTGGCAGCCGGACATCATGATCGGTATCGATGCGCCCGATTTCAACCTCGGCCTCGAACGCCAGCTGCGCGAAGCGGGGCTGACCACCGTGCACTATGTCAGCCCCACGGTCTGGGCGTGGCGCCAGGGTCGGGTGAAAGGCATTGCCCGTTCGGTGGATGCCATGCTCACTTTCCTGCCTTTCGAAGCCGCCTTCTACGAAAAGCATCGCCTGCCCGTGGCCTTCGTCGGCCATCCGCTGGCCGATGAACTGCCGTTGGCCAACGACCGTGCCGGCGCCCGTGCCGCCCTGGGTCTGCCTGCCGAGGATCCGGTCCTGGCCGTGTTGCCGGGCTCCCGGGCCAACGAGATCCGCTTTCTCGGCGAGACCTTCCTCACCGCCGCCGAGCAGCTGTGTCACGGGCGTCCGACACTCAAGGTGGTGATACCCGCGGCAACGCCGCTGCGGCGTCAGCAGCTCGAGGCGCTGCTCGAGCAGCGGCCACTGCTGCGAGACCGTGTGACGCTGCTCGACGGCCAGGCCCGACAGGCCATGGTGGCCAGCGACGCGGTGCTGCTGGCCTCGGGCACCGCCGCGCTCGAGGCGATGCTGTGCCATCGCACGATGCTGGTGGGCTATCGCATGGCGCCGCTGACCTACTGGCTGGCGAGCCGCATGGTCAAGACGCCGTGGATCTCACTACCCAACCTCATCGTTCAGGAGTCGATGGTGCCTGAGCTGGTTCAGGATGGCCTCACCGTCGAAGCGATTGTGGAGCACATGGGCGCGATGCTCGACGATGTCGAGGCGCGCGCCGCCCTGGAGCAACGCTTCGCCGCCCTGCACGCCGGACTGCAGCGCAATGCCAGTGCCAGGGCGGTCGAGGCCATAGAAGCTTTGGTCGAAGGGCGTACGCTGCCCGATTCGGTAGCGAGTGAAATGCTGGAACACGATACGGTGAAGCAAGGAAACAGGAGCGAGACATGAACGCGCCTCTCTTTCCCCCGTTGACGATCGACTATCAGGGCCATCTGCTGGCCGGCGTCGATGAGGTAGGCCGCGGGCCGCTGGTCGGCGCGGTGGTGGCCGCGGCGGTGATCCTCGACCCGCTGCAACCCATTGAAGGCCTGACCGACTCCAAGAAGCTGACGCCGGTGCGTCGCGAGGAGCTGGATGCGGAGATTCGCGACAAGGCGCTGGCGTTTGCCGTGGCCGAAGCGAGTCATGCCGAGGTGGATGAGCTGAACATCTATCACGCCACCCACCTGGCCATGCGCCGGGCGATCGATGCCTTGCCGCTGACCCCGGAGTACCTGCTGGTGGACGGCAATCGCCTGCCCGGGCATCATGTCCCCGGCCAGGCAATCGTCAAGGGCGATGCCCGTCACCCGGCCATCGCAGCCGCCTCGATACTGGCCAAGGTGGCCCGCGACGCCCAGATGGTCACCCTCGACGGCCTCTTTCCCGGGTACGGCTTCGCTCGCCACAAGGGCTACGCCACCCCCGAACATCTGGACGCCCTGGAGCGCTTGGGGCCGTTGCCCGAGCACCGTCGCTCCTTTGCGCCGTTGAAAGGCCAGCTGGTGCTGCTCTAGCTGTCTCGACGGCATCAGCCTGCGGGCTTTCGTATATCGTTCACCGCCACGCATTGAGTCCCTATGACCACGCCCTTCGTACACCTGCGCGTCCATACCGAGTACTCCCTGGTCGACGGCCTGGTACGGCTCAAGCCGCTGCTCAAGGCAACCGCCGAGCAGGGCATGCCGGCGCTGGCGGTGACCGACGAATCCAATCTCTTCGGCCTGGTCAAGTTCTATCGCGGCGCCCAGGGCAGCGGGCTGAAGCCGATCATCGGCGCCGATCTCTGGCTGGCCAATCCGCATGACGAGACGCACCCTCACCGGCTGACGCTGCTGGCCATGAACGACACCGGCTATCGCAACCTCACCGAACTGATCTCGCGGGGCTGGATGGAGGGGCAGCGGCAGGGGCGGGCGCTGCTCGACAAGCGCTGGGTGCTCGCCCAGAGCGAAGGCTTGATCGCCCTCTCCGGCGGCCGTGACGGCGAGATCTGTCGCCACCTGCTTGCCGACCACCGCGAGGAGGCGCGCGTGCTGCTCGAGGAGTGGCAGGGTGCCTTCCCGGGGCGTTTCTACCTGGAGCTGACCCGCACCGGGCGGCCGCTGGAAGAGGAGTGCGTACATCTGTCGGTGGAGCTCGCTATGGCGATGGGTACGCCGGTAGTGGCCACCAACGACGTGCGCTTTCTCGAACGCGGCGACTTCTGGGCTCATGAAACGCGGGTTTCCATCGGTGAGGGCAGGGCCCTTGACGACCCACGCCGCGAGCGCAAGTACACCG
This sequence comes from Halomonas sp. TH-94, assembly GCF_057473365.1. Lineage (NCBI taxonomy): Bacteria > Pseudomonadati > Pseudomonadota > Gammaproteobacteria > Oceanospirillales > Halomonadaceae > Halomonas > Halomonas sp. TH-94. The sequence continues at coordinate 56,071 of NZ_JBYCKL010000023.1, read as the reverse complement.
AGGAGCAGTATCTCAAGAGCCCGGCGGAGATGGCGGAGCTGTTCGCCGACATCCCCGAGGCGCTAGAAAACAGCGTGATGATCGCCACGCGCTGCAACGTCGACGTGCGCCTGGGCGAGATCTTCCTGCCGGAGTTCGAGATACCCGAAGGCATGACCCAGGACGAATTCTTCCGCAAGGTCTCCCACGACGGCCTCAACGAGCGCCTCGACTTTCTCTACCCGGCCGAGAAGTACCCGCGTGACGGCGCCGAATACGCCGAGATCGACAAGCGCTACCGTGAACGCCTCGACTTCGAGCTCGACATCATCATTCAGATGGGCTTCCCCGGCTACTTCCTGATCGTGATGGACTTCATCCAGTGGGCCAAGGACAACGATGTCCCGGTGGGGCCGGGGCGCGGTTCCGGTGCCGGCTCCCTGGTGGCCTACGCACAGAAGATCACCGACCTCGACCCACTGGAATACGACCTGCTGTTCGAGCGCTTCCTCAACCCCGAGCGGGTCTCGATGCCCGACTTCGACGTCGACTTCTGCATGGAGAAGCGCGACCGGGTGATCGAGTACGTGGCCGACCGCTACGGCCGCAATGCGGTATCGCAGATCGTCACCTTCGGCACCATGGCGGCCAAGGCGGTGGTGCGCGACGTCGCCCGCGCCCAGGGCAGGCCCTATTCGCTCGGCGACAAGCTCTCCAAGCTGATCCCCTTCGAGGTCGGCATGACCCTGGCCAAGGCCATCGAGGCCGAGCCGGCGCTCAAGGAGTTCGTCGAGAACGACGAGGAGGCCGCCGAGATCTGGGAGATGGCGGTCAAGCTTGAGGGCATCACCCGCGGCACCGGCAAGCACGCCGGGGGCGTGGTGATCGCGCCGACCAAGCTCACCGATTTCTCGCCGCTGCTGTGCGACGAGGAGGGCAACGGGCTGGTGGTGCAGTTCGACAAGAACGACATCGAGGAGGCGGGGCTGGTCAAGTTCGACTTCCTCGGCCTGCGTACCCTGACCATCATCGACTGGGCGCTGGAGATGGTGGACAAGGTCCGTGCCGTCAAGGGCCAGGGGCCGCTCAACATCGATAGCATCCCGCTCGACGACGCGCCCACCTTCGAGATGCTCAAGCGCGCCGAGACCACGGCGGTGTTCCAGCTCGAATCCCGCGGCATGAAGGAGCTGATCAAGCGGCTGCTGCCCGACTCGCTGGAGGACATGATTGCCCTGGTCGCGCTGTTCCGCCCAGGGCCGCTGCAGTCGGGCATGGTCGATGACTTCATCAACCGCAAGCATGGTCGCGCCGAGCTCTCCTATCCCCACCCGGACTATCAGCACGAGTGGCTAAAGCCGGTGCTCGAGCCCACCTACGGCATCATCCTGTACCAGGAGCAGGTGATGCAGATCGCCCAGGTGCTGGCGGGTTACAGCCTGGGCCAGGCCGACATGCTGCGCCGCGCCATGGGCAAGAAGAAGCCCGAAGAGATGGCCAAGCAGCGTGCCGGTTTCATGGAGGGTTGCGCGGCCAACGGCATCGACAAGGAGCTGGCCGGCAACATCTTCGACCTGGTGGAGAAGTTCGCCGGCTACGGTTTCAACAAGTCGCACTCGGCGGCCTACGGTCTGGTCTCCTACCAGACCGCCTGGCTCAAGACGCACTACCCCGGCCCGTTCATGGCGGCGGTGATGTCCACCGAGATGGACAACCTCGACAAGGTGGTGCCGCTGATCGAGGAGTCGCGGCGCATCGGCCTCACCGTGACCCCACCCGACGTCAACATCGGCGGCTACAAGTTCACAGTCGATACCGAAGGCCGCGTGGTCTACGGCCTGGGGGCGATTCGCGGCGTGGGCGAAGGCCCCATCGGCGCCATCGTCGAGGCGCGTGAGGCCGGTGGCCCGTTTACCGATCTGTTCGACTTCTGTCGCCGGGTCGACCCCAAGCGCATGAACAAGCGTACCCTGGAGGCGCTGATCCGCTCGGGAGCGCTGGACAACCTGGGGCCGAACCGGGCGGTGCTTGCCGCCGCGCTGGACGATGCGATCCGTGCAGCGGCCCAGACCCAAAGCAATCAGAACCTGGGCATGATGGACATGTTCGGCGAGGCCTTCGCCGACGACGAGGCAGAGAGCGACCCCTACGAGGCCTATCGCCGTGCCCGCGAGTGGACCGACAAGGAGCGCCTGGCCGGAGAGAAGGAGACCCTGGGGCTCTATCTCACCGGCCACCCCATCGACGAGTACGAGAAGGAACTCTCACGCTTCGTTTCCACCCGCATCAGCGACCTCAAGCCCTCTCGCGAGCCGCAGCGCGTGGCGGGTCTGGTAGTGGCGGTGCGCACCATGAAGTCCAAGCGCGGCGACACCATGGCCTTCATCACCCTGGACGATCGTACCGGGCGCATCGAGGCGTCGCTGTTCGGCGAGCTCTACGATCAGCTGCGCGGGCAGATCGAGGCCGATCAGGTGCTGATCGTCGAGGGCGAGGTCTCAAGCGACGACTTCTCCGGCGGCCTGCGCCTGCGCGGCAAGGAGGTCACACCGATGGTGGCCGCCCGTGCCCGCTTCGGCGAGGCGGTGGAACTATCGCTGGACGGCACCCGGGTCAACGGACGCTTGATCGACACTCTGCGCGACAGCCTCACACCGCACCGCGACGACGGCGGCCTGCCGGTGCGCCTGCGTTATCGCAACGACGCGGCCGCCGGCTGGCTGGAGCTCGATGCGCAGTGGCGCGTGGCCCCCAGCGACGAGCTGCTGATCGCGCTGCGCGAGGTAGAGGGGCAGGATGGTGTGCGTCTCAAATACCGTTAGGCCTAAGAAAAATGCCTGCGCTCGGTCATACGGCGTTAAAAAACGGCTTAAAATGCTCATTTACTAAAGTAAACTCCGCTTTTGCGCCGTTTTTTGCCTTGTCTGACCATCGCTCGCCGACTTTTCGACAGGACCTGGACTCACCACTTTGGCTGCGAGCGGCGCCGGGGACAGGTCGCAGCGGAGGTCTTTTGCCATGGATGGCAAAAGTAGCGCCCAGGGATGGGTTCACAGCGCCTCCGCAGAGACCTGTCGCCGGAAAAGCCGCTGTTCCGCGCCTTGCGCCGTGCGTTGAGGGTGCGATAATGCCCGACACTCGATTTTATGGCTTCCGGGGCGAACAGCGTTCATCATGCCCCGGCGACAGCAATGACAAGGCGGCCCAGCCACTATGAATCCCAACTACCTCGATTTCGAACAGCCCATCGCCGAACTCCAGGCCAAGATCGAAGAACTGCGCCTGGTCGGCAACGACAGCCAGCTCAACCTCAGCGACGAGATCAGCCGCCTCGAGGAGAAGAGCCGCAAGCTCACCGAGTCGATCTTCAAGGACCTGAGCCCCTGGCAGGTGTCGCAGCTCTCGCGCCACCCCCAGCGTCCTTACACCCTGGATTATCTCGAATATATCTTTACCGACTTCGACGAGCTGCACGGCGACCGTCGCTTCGCCGACGATCCGGCCATCGTCGGCGGCGTTGCCCGTCTCGACGGCCGTCCGGTGATGGTCATCGGCCATCAGAAAGGGCGCGAGGTTAAGGAGAAGGTGAGACGCAACTTCGGCATGCCGCGCCCCGAGGGCTACCGCAAGGCGTGCCGTCTGATGGAAATGGCCGAGCGCTTCAAGATGCCGGTGCTGACCTTCATCGACACCCCGGGCGCCTACCCCGGAATCGATGCCGAGGAGCGCGGCCAGAGCGAGGCCATTGCCTACAACCTGGCGGTCATGTCGCGGCTCAAGACCCCGATCCTCTCCACCGTGGTGGGAGAGGGCGGCTCCGGCGGCGCCCTGGCCATCGGCGTGTGCGACGAGCTGGCCATGCTGCAGTACTCCACCTATTCGGTCATCTCGCCGGAAGGCTGTGCCTCGATTCTGTGGAAGAGCGCCGAGAAGGCCGCCGATGCCGCTCAGGCCATGGGCATCACCGCCGAGCGGCTGAAGGAGCTGGGCTTCGTCGATACCCTGATCGAGGAGCCGCTGGGGGGCGCTCATCGCGAACCTCTGGTGACTGCCGAGCGGGTCAGGGATTCACTGCTGGCGAGCCTGGATCGGCTCGAAGCGATGGAAACCGACGCCCTGCTCGAACGCCGCTACGAGCGTCTGATGAGCTATGGCGCTCCAGCATAAGCGAGCGTCACTACAGGCCCTGATCGACGACGCCCTGGCGGAGACCCCGCCGGGGCGTGTCGTTTGGGTGGCGCTCTCCGGCGGGCTCGACTCCTCGCTGCTGCTCAGCCTGGCGGCGCAGGCGAGTCGACGCCATCCGCGACCGCTCCATGCGCTGCATGTTCATCACGGCCTGCAGTCCGCCGCTGCCGATTTCGAACGTCACTGCCGCCGGCTCTGCTCGCGCCTCGGCGTGCCTTTGTTCGTCGAGCGCGTGAAAGTCGAGCGCGACGCCGGCCTGGGGCTCGAGGGGGCGGCGCGCCAGGCGCGCTATGGTGCCTTTGCCTGCCGTGTGGGGCCGGGCGAAACGCTATGGCTGGCCCAGCACCGTGACGACCAGGCCGAAACCTTCCTGCTTGCCGCCATGCGTGGCAGCGGCGTGCGCGGCTTGGCGGGAATGCCGTCGGACCGCGAGTGGCTGGGAAGGCGCCTCGAACGCCCGCTGCTTGCACGTTCTCGGGCCGAGCTCGAATCCGAGGCATCGAATCGAGGGTTGAGCTGGATCGAGGATCCCACCAATGCCGACGAGGCGCTGGACCGGAACTTTCTGCGTCGCTCCGTGCTACCGCTGCTGGAGGCGCGCTGGCCCCATGCGGCGGCAGCGCTGGCGAGTAGCGCACGCCATGCTGCCGAGGCGGAATCGCTGATCGAAGAGCTGGCCGAGCGGGACCTCGGCGCGCTGGGCGGGAACCCGGGCCGCCTAGGGGTGGAGGGGCTGCTGGCACTGGCACCGAGGAGGAGGCGCGCGCTGGTGCGCCACGTCTGCCGCAAGCGAGGGCTGGCTGCACCGCCGGAGGCGCGTCTGGAAAGCCTGCTGTCACAGCTCGAGGCGCGATGTGACGCCCAAGTGCGGGTTGACTGGCGTGGCGGCGAGGCACGCATCTGGCGCGGTCACCTCTACCTGCTGCCCCCTTGCGACCCGCTGATGTCGGGGTGGAACGTCGGGTGGGACGGCAGGGCGCCGCTGCAGTCGCCCTGGGGCAAGAGCGAGGTCGGCTTGGAGCGTGTCGACGGCCAACCGGCACGGCTGACGCTGAAGGCTCGCCAGGGCGGCGAGCGGCTGCGTATCAGTGAAAGAGGCGGCCGCGACCTCAAGCGCCTGTTGCAGGAGACCCAGGTGCCGCCCTGGGAGCGCGAGCGCGTCGTAGTGGTCTGGCACGAGCAGACGCCGATAGCGGCACTGCTGGTGCCCGAAGGGCGCTGGTTGGCGGTGGCGGAGGGCTGGCGGGGCCGCACCGTCATTTCAGACTCAGCTTGAAACCTGCCGCCTTCTGGTAGGCGATCTCCTGCTCGAGGTCGGTACGCAGAAGAGCCTGATCGCTCTCATCGCCACCCAGCAGCAGGCACAGGGCCTCGCCATGGGCCTGTAGTTGGGGAGTCTCGGTAGGCGGCTCACCGCGCGAATGGTTGAGCAGTACCGCCAGGCGCAACAGCCGTGCCAGGCGTGCATGGGAAGCCTGCTGCGACTCCGGTAGCGCCCGCCATTCGCGCAGCGGGAACTTGCGGCGGTGTGCCCTGACCAGAAAGGCCAACAGCCGTTGCTCTGGGCGCGAGAAGCCTGGCAGGTCTGCATGCTCCAGCAGGTAGGCGCCGTGGCGGTGGAATTGGCTGTGGGAAACGCTCAGGCCAATTTCGTGAAGCCGTGAAGCCCAATCGAGAAAGCGTGCCTGTTCGTCATCCAGGCCCCACGCCGAACGCACCTGGACCAGTAGCTCACTAGCGGAGCGCGCTACATTGTCGGCGTGGCGCTCGTCTACGGCATGGCGCTGCGTGAGCGAGGCGAGAGTCTTAAGGCGAGAATCTTCGGGTCCGTTGCGACCCACCATGTCGTAGAGTACGCCTTCACGCAGGGCGCCGTCGGCATAGCGCAGTTGTTCCAGGTCGAAAGCCTCGAAGATAGCGCTGAGAATGGCTACCCCGGCGGGGAAGACCCGCGCTCGCTCTTCCTTCAGACCGGGCAAGGCCACGCGGTCCAGATGGCCGCATTCGACAAGCGAGCTGCGTACACGGCTGAGCCCTGCTCGGGTGACCATGCCCTCGGGCATGCCGTCCGCTGCGGCGATAACCGAGGCTGCGGCCTTTATCGTGCCGCTGGAACCCACCGGGTCGTCCCAGCCGAGCTCGAGGTAGGGGCGGCGAATGTTGGCTAGCTCCGACAGCGCTGCCAGCTCGGCACGGCGCATACGCTTTTCGTTGATTTCGCCCCCCTCGAAGAAGCGCCTGGTGTAGGTGACGCAACCCAACTGCAGGCTCTCCAACGCAAGCGGCTCGAAGCGTTCGCCGATGATGAATTCGGTGGAGCCACCGCCGATGTCGATGATCAGCCGACGCCCGTTTTCGGCCAAGGAGTGGGCAGCGCCGAGATAGATCAGGCGTGCCTCTTCGCGGCCGCCGATGATCTCGATACGGTGGCCCAGCAGGGCTTCGGCACGACCGATGAGCTCCTGGCTGTTGTTGGCGTCACGCAGGGCATTGGTGCCTACGACGCGCAGACTTCCCGGTGCTATGTCGGCGACGAATGGGGCAAAGCGAGCCAGGCAGTCCAACGCCCGCTGTATGGCGGCATGTTCCAGCATGCCCTCGGCGTCGAGTCCGGCGGCCAGCTGTACCTTTTCACCGCGGCGTGCGACGACCTGCAGTCTGTCGTCCTGATAATGGGCGACCAGCAGGTGAAAGCTGTTGGAGCCCAGGTCGATTGCCGCGAGTCGTTGCAGGCTCGCTTGCTGAGACGAGGCGGCGTTATTGTCGGTGGGTTGAAGCCGTTCCATGGGTGGATTCATCGAGGCGTCCTTATAGCGAATGAGTCAAGGTTGCGGCGATGGCCCGAGCGTGTCAATCGCGCCGGGTTGATAAGCAGGGTTGCGTTCGTCGCCGCCCTTGACTAACATCGAGACGTTCGCCTGTTCCGAATGCTTTCCGACCGCGTCGCGGTCAACATCAAGTCGTCAGTCAGCCCCTTCATTGTCGCTCGTTGTCATGTGCCGAGAGCCATGGTGGCACTTGAAACACATCAGGCGATGAGTTCAGCGACAAGAAGCGCTGCCCCCTCGAACACGATATCGTGCCAGCGACCCCCTCCCGCAGAGTGGTCGTACCGCGCAAGCATCGCGCATGAGTGGCAGCTTCAGGCTCTGAACGCACCCAAGCGGCGTACCGTCTTTTCCGTACTATTCTCCCGGCCGCCGTGCCGCCACGCTGACATGAGCCACTTCTGAACACACCGATGAATCTTACCGAACTCAAGCAAAAATCCGTGCCAGACCTCTTGGAGATCGCCCGTGAAATGGGCATCGACAACCTGGCCCGCTCACGCAAGCAGGACATCATCTTTGCCATCCTCAAGAAGCACGCCAAGAGCGGCGAGGACATCTATGGCGATGGTGTACTGGAAATTCTCCAGGACGGCTTCGGCTTCCTGCGCAGCGCCGACAGCTCCTATCTGGCCGGCCCCGACGACATCTACGTCTCACCGTCGCAGATTCGTCGCTTCAACCTGCGCAAGGGCGACTCGATTTCCGGCAAGATTCGTCCGCCGAAGGAAGGGGAGCGCTACTTCGCGCTGCTCAAGGTCAGCCAGATCAACTTCGACAAGCCGGAAAACGCCAAGCACAAGATCCTGTTCGAGAACCTCACGCCGCTGTTCCCCCAGGAGCGGCTGCGCATGGAGATCGGCAACGGCTCCACCGAAGACCTCACTGCCCGCATCATCGATTTGACTGCACCCATCGGCAAGGGTCAGCGCGGTCTGATCGTCTCGCCGCCCAAGGCGGGCAAGACGCTGATGCTGCAGAACATCGCTACCTCGATCACGCGCAACAACCCCGAGTGCCACCTGATCGTGCTGCTGATCGACGAGCGCCCCGAGGAAGTGACCGAGATGTCGCGCACCGTGCGCGGCGAAGTGGTTGCCTCGACCTTCGACGAACCGCCGGCCCGCCACGTGCAGGTCGCCGAGATGGTCATCGAGAAGGCCAAGCGTCTGGTCGAGCACAAGAAGGACGTGGTCATCCTGCTCGACTCCATCACCCGCCTGGCACGTGCCTACAACACCGTGGTGCCGAGCTCCGGCAAGGTGCTCACCGGAGGTGTCGACGCCCACGCCCTGGAGAAGCCCAAGCGCTTCTTCGGTGCCGCGCGTAACATCGAAGAGGGCGGTAGCCTGACCATCATCGCCACCGCGCTGGTCGATACCGGCTCGAAGATGGACGAGGTGATTTTCGAGGAGTTCAAGGGTACCGGCAACATGGAAGCCCATCTGGACCGCAAGCTCGCCGAGCGGCGCGTCTATCCTGCCCTCAACATCCGCCGTTCCGGCACTCGCCGCGAGGACCTGATCGCCTCCGAGGATGAAATGCAGCGCATGTGGATCCTGCGCAAGCTGCTCAACCCGATGGAAGATACCGCGGCAACCGAGTTCCTCATCGACCGTCTGAAAGACACCAAGACGAACCTGGAATTCTTCGAGGCGATGAAGCGCCGCTAGGCGGGATCGGCGGTGCGTGAAGGGGCAGCATGCTATGCTGCCCCTTTCGTCGTTCCGGAAACGGGAATTGCAATGAAGTACAAAGATCTGCGTGACTTCATCGCCGCGCTGGAGGCCCAGGGCGAGCTGATACGTGTTTCAGCCGAGGTGGACCCTTACCTCGAGATCACCGAGATCTGCGACCGCACCCTGCGTGCCGGCGGCCCGGCGCTGCTGTTCGAGAACGTCAAGGGCCACGACATGCCGCTACTGGGCAACCTGTTCGGCACGCCGAAGCGGGTCGCCATGGGCATGGGCCAGGACAGCGTCGAGGCGCTTCGCGAAGTAGGCAAGCTGCTCGCCTTTCTCAAGGAGCCGGACCCGCCCAAGGGCTTCCGCGACGCCTGGGACAAGCTGCCGATCTTCAAGCAGGTGATGAGCATGGGGCCCAAGACGGTGCGCAGCGCCCCGGTGCAGGAGGTGGTGCTGGAGGGCGACGACGTCGACCTCGGCCGCCTGCCGATCCAGCACTGCTGGCCCGGCGATGCGGCGCCGCTGGTCACCTGGCCGCTGGTGGTCACCCGTGGACCGCACAAGAAGCGCCAGAACCTGGGCATATACCGCCAGCAGAAGCTGGGCAAGAACCGCCTGATAATGCGCTGGCTGTCCCATCGCGGCGGTGCGCTCGACTTCCAGGAGTTCCAGCAGACGAATCCCGGCGAGCCCTTCCCGGTGGCGGTGGCTCTGGGTGCCGACCCTGCGACCATTCTCGGCGCGGTGACCCCGGTGCCGGATTCGCTCTCGGAGTACGCTTTCGCCGGGCTCTTGCGCGGCTCGCGTACCGAGCTGGTCAAGTGCGCTCACGCCGACCTCGAGGTGCCGGCTTCCGCCGAGATCATTCTCGAGGGCTTCATCTACCCCGATGACATGGCCCCGGAAGGCCCCTACGGCGACCATACCGGCTACTACAACGAAGTCGACGAGTTCCCGGTATTTACCGTGACGCGCATGACCATGCGCCGCGATGCCATCTACCACTCGACCTATACCGGGCGGCCGCCCGACGAGCCGGCGATACTCGGCGTTGCACTCAACGAAGTGTTCGTGCCGATCCTGCGCAAGCAGTTTCCCGAGATCGTGGACTTCTACCTGCCGCCGGAGGGTTGCTCCTATCGCATGGCGGTGGTGACCATGAAGAAGCAGTATCCGGGCCATGCCAAGCGCGTGATGATGGGCGTCTGGAGCTTCTTGCGTCAGTTCATGTACACCAAGTTCGTGGTGGTGCTCGACGACGACGTCGATGCCCGCGACTGGAAAGACGTGATCTGGGCGATTACGACCCGTATGGACCCGGCCCGGGACACGGTGATGGTGGAAAACACGCCCATCGACTACCTCGATTTCGCCTCGCCTGTGGCGGGGTTGGGCTCGAAGATGGGACTCGATGCCACTGCCAAGTGGCCCGGCGAGACCGATCGCGAATGGGGCACACCCATTGTCATGGACGAGGCCGTCAAGGCCCGCGTCAGCGAACGCTGGAACGAGCTGGGTATCGACCTGCCTTCACACCCTGACGACAAGAGGCCCGCATGACCCCGAGGACCCTGACCTGCCAGGTAACGGCAGTGGAGGACCTGACCCCCGACGTTTTTCGCGTACGCCTGGAAGGCCGCGCCGAGGCCATGGCCCATGAACCGGGCCAGTATCTGGAGCTCAAGCTCGACGACGAGACCTGGGTGCCGTTCTCCATTGCCAACGCCCATGTCGGCGACGGCATGCTGGAGCTGCACATCCAGCACTGGCCGGAACGCGAAAACTCCGCCCGCCTGCGTGAACTGATCGTGGTCGCTCACCATCTGACGGTGCGTCTGCCGGGAGGCGACTGCGTGCTCGATCCGACCAGCCGGCGTCCGCTGCTGCTGATCGCTGCCGGCACCGGTTTTTCCCAGATGAAGGCGATCGTCGAAGCCTCGCTGCACCAGTCGTCCGAACGGCCCATCGCACTGTGGTGGGCGGCCCGCGAACGGCGCGACCTGTATCTCGAAAGCCTGGCGCGGGAATGGGCCGAGAGCCATGTCAACGTGACCTTCCATGTGGTCACCGAAACGGCTCCTGAAACCCCGGTGGTGGGTCAGCGCATCCTGGGCCACGACGGCCGCATCGATCAGGCGCTGGCCGCTGGCCTCGAAGATGTCAGCGGCCACGATGTCTACCTTTCCGGCTCACCGGGCATGGTCTACGCCTGTGTCGACGTGCTGGCCTCGCTGGGGCTCGAGCCGACGCGGGTTTTTTCCGATGTATTCGCCTATGCGCCACGCCAGCCGCTGGTGCCCACCGCCGGTGTGTTGCGGCGGGGGAGTGCGGGGTGAGTGCCGCGCCGATCCTGATCACCGGCGGCGCCCAACGCCTGGGCCGCCACTGCGCCGAGCGGCTGTTGGACGATGGTCACCCGGTCATCGTCAGCTATCGTCGCGAACGGCCCGAGCTCGACGTTCTGCGTGGCCGGGGCGTCATCACCCTGCAGGCGGACTTCGCCACCGAGGCAGGCATTCTCGACTTCATCGCCCGGTTGAAGGAGGTAACGTCGTCGCTGCGTGCCATCGTGCATAACGCCAGCGACTGGGCGCCGGATAGCCGAGACGAGATGGCGGGCGCCAACTTCGAGCGACTATTCCGCGTACACATGCTGGCCCCCTACCTGATCAACCTGCACTGTCGCGAACTGCTCGACGCCTGCGGCGAACCCCAGCGCGACATCGTGCACATGACCGATTACGTAGTGCGCAAGGGCTCCAGGAAACATGCCGCCTACGCCGCCACCAAGGCGGGCCTCGACAACCTGACGCTCTCCTTCGCGGCGATGTATGCCCCCGAGATTCAGGTCAACGCCATTGCGCCGGCGCTGATCATGCTCAATGAAGGGGACGACGAGGCTTATGCCGAAGCAGCGCGGGCCAAATCGGCCATGGAGATGGTGCCGGGGCCAGGCGTGATCTACCAAAGCCTGCGCTACCTGCTCGACAACCGTTACGTGACCGGCATTACCCTGCCGGTCGATGGCGGGCGTCATCTTCGCTAGACTGACAGTCATGGACACCGATCCCTGTCGCTAGCGTACGGAGACAGGGAGAAAACGAGCTAGCTGACGCAAAGGAGGCGAACATGGCACCGCTGAAGGAGTATCACGACGAAAGTGGCCCCATTTGGTTGCTGGCCCTGGTAGCGGTCTTGGCGGTGAACCTGCTGCCGCTGATCATTGGCGTGGCACGAGCCGTACTGGCCTGAAGCCGGGCTTGCCAAGCTTGTCGCGATGCGGCACGATGATCCGAGAATCCATGGAGGCAACCATGACCCCGAGCCTTGAGACAACCAGCCCCGCTCTCGACCGCACCCCCGGTGCGGTGAGGTCGCGTGGTGTCGGTTTCGGCGGTCAGTATTGGTACTGGTTTAGCGCCGGTGTGCCGGCGGCCGGGTCCTGAATCGGACGCAGCTGCTAGGGCACACCCAACCGGGTTGCCTTCCTTCTAAAACCCCTGGTCGGCAACCCGACCGGGGGTTTTACGTTTGTAAGGCCCCATAAAAGATCGACTGAGGAGACGCACCATGACCGCATGCAGCGCCACTTTCGCCGCCCGCTCTCGCCACGACTATTATGGCTGGGGCTATGGCTGGCGATTTAGCGCCACGCGGTCGGCCCAGTGCGCCACCTCCGACCGTGAGATGACCGGTGGCAAGACGACACGATGTATGCCGAACTCACGGAGTTGACGATCATGAACGCCCCCGCATCCCTCGCTGAACGCCTAGCCGACGGCCATTCCGATATCATTGCCGGTCCGAGTCGGGCTCACAGGACCCTGCCGACCCCCGCAGAGCTGCGGCACCGACTGCCGGTATCGCGTCCGGTCGCCGAGCGCCTCGCGGCCCAGCGTCGCGCCATACAGGACATTATTGCCGGTCGCGACGACCGCATGCTGGTCGTGGTTGGCCCCTGTTCGATACATGACCCCCTGGCGGCACTGGAATATGCCCACCGCCTGGCCGAACTTGCCCCCCGGCTTTCCGATCGCCTGCTGCCGGTAATGCGGGTCTATGTGGAGAAGCCGCGCACCACGGTGGGGTGGAAGGGGCTGGCCTACGATCCCGATCTGGACGGTAGCGGCGACATGGCGCGTGGCCTGCATCTCGCGCGTCACATGATGCATGAGATCGCCGCGCTGGGCCTGCCGGTGGCCACCGAAGTCCTGCAACCGATGCTGGCCAGCTACCTCGACGATCTGCTGGCCTGGGTCGCCATTGGTGCCCGTACCACCGAGTCGCAGCTGCATCGCGAGCTGGCCAGCGGCCTAGAGGCGGCCGTGGGCTTCAAGAACGCTACGAGTGGCGACGTGGGCGTGGCCGTGGATGCCATACGTGCCGCTGCACACCCGCATCAGCATTTCGGCCTCGATGAGCAGGGCCGGCCCGCGCTGTGCGAAACGCCGGGCAATGCCCACACCCATGTGGTGCTGCGGGGCGGTCACCATGGTCCCAACTACGATAGCCGCTCGGTCGGGGAGGCCCGTCGTGCGCTGGAGCAGGCCGGGCTTGCGGCAAGGCTGATGGTCGACTGCAGCCATGCCAACGCGCGCAAGGACCATCGTCGCCAAGCCGAGGTGCTGCGCGACGTGTTGGCTCAGCGAGCAGCGGGTGAGACATCTCTCATGGGGCTGATGCTGGAGAGCCACCTCGAGGAGGGCAAGCAGCCGCTTACCCCCGGCGCGTTGCGCTATGGTATCTCCGTAACCGACCCCTGCCTGGGCTGGCAGGCCACCGAGGCCTTGCTGCTGGAGGCGGCCGAGCGGCTACGTTGACCCCAGCGTGGGCGACTGTACCTCGGCGGTCGATGCCGGGATAATCCCGGCATCGCATCGCCACAGGAGCCCCGCCATGTCCTTCATCTTCGAATATCACGAACCCGAGACCTACCGTCGCAAGGCGAAAATCATCAGCGTCGCCATGGCGGGTCAACTGATCGTCTTCGGATTGGTGTTTTCCCAGCTGCTGGTGGCGACCTTCGGCTCGAGCCTGTGGCTCAACGCGCTGGGCGTATTTTTCGGCTTGCTCGCTACCAGCTTGACCTTTGCCGTACTCCGCGAACGCCCCTGGATGAGCGAGATGCGCTATGTCTGGCAGCTCAAGCACCATCTATCCCGCCTCAGCGGCTATCTCGCCACCCTGCGCCGTGAAATGGACCAGGGCAATGCGGTAGCCCTGCACCTCATGACGGCCTACCACCAAGGCATGGCGCAGCTGGCCGAACTCAATGGCCGCACCCTGGACGACGATGCCGAGCTGCTGGGCGAGCGTGCCAGGATCGAGCGCCTGCGCGAGGAGCGGGGCTTGCCGGCGCGAGTTGAAGGCTTCGATCCCCACGACCTCGCTGCCTTCCGCAGGAGCTGATCAGGACCTTCGAGCGCGCTCATGCCTTGGTAGCATAGGCGTAGAGCAGCGTTTCCTGGGCGCTGATCGCCGCATAGGTGCCGGGTCGCTGTTGAAGATACCGACCGTCAGGCTGCAGTAGCCAGCTCTGGCAGTTGTCTACCAGATAGGTTTCCAAGTCCTTGCGCACACGTTCGGCAAGCTTGCGATCGAGCAGAGGAAATGCGGTCTCGACGCGATGGAACATGTTGCGTGCCATGAAGTCGGCGCTGGAGCACCAGGTTTCACTCTTGCCATTGTTATGGAAGTGAAATACCCGGGTGTGCTCGAGGAAGCGCCCGATAATGGAACGCACACGAATATTGTCCGATACTCCCGGCACGCCGGGCCGCAGACAGCACATGCCGCGAATGATCAGTTCGCACTCGACCCCGGCCTGTGAGGCCCGGTAGAGCGCCTGTATCAGCTTGGGCTCGGTCAGGGAGTTGCACTTGATGATGAGCTGCGCTCGATGCCCGTTTCGAGCGTACTCGGCCTCCCGCTCAATCATTGCCACGAGCCGCTCATGCAACGTGAAGGGAGCGTGAAGTAGGGTGGCAATGCGCTGGGCCCTGCCCATTCCCGAAAGCTGCTGGAACACCTTGTGTACGTCGGCACAGAGAGTGGGGTGGGCTGTCAGAAGACTGTAGTCGGTATAGAGCCTGGCGGTACGTGCGTGATAGTTACCGGTACCCAGGTGTGCGTAGTAGCGCAGCTTGCCACGCTCACGGCGTACGATGTGCATCATCTTGGCGTGTGTCTTGTAGGCCATTACGCCGTAGATCACGATGGCACCAGCCTCCTGCAGGCGAGATGCCAGAGCCAGATTGTCTGCTTCATCGAAACGGGCGCGCAGCTCGATCACCACCGTGACCTCCTTGCCGTTGCTCGCCGCTTCCACCAGCGCATTGACGATCCCAGAGTCAGCGCCGGTTCGGTAGAGCGTCTGCTTGATGGCTACCACGCCGGAGTCCCGTGCGGCCTCGCGCAGCAGATCCTCGACAGGCGAGAAAGCCTGAAAGGGATGGTGCAGCAGGATATCGCCGGCGGTGATGGCGTCGAACAGGCTCACTTTCTTGCGCATCGGCTTGGGCAGCCCCGGAATGAAGGGGCGATACAGCAGGTCGGGCCGATGCAGTTCGCTCAGTGCCGAGATCATGCGGGTCAGATTGACCGGACCATTGACCCGGTACAGATCGGCCTCGTCGAGCGCGAACTGCTTGAGCAGAAAGTCGGACAGCTCTATGGGACAGTTGTCGGCCACTTCCAAGCGCACACCGCTGCCGTAACGTCGAGCCAGCAGCTCGCCGCGCAGGGCCGAGGCCAAGTCAGAGATTTCGTCGGGGTCCACCGCCAGGTCCGCATTGCG
This sequence comes from Halomonas sp. TH-94, assembly GCF_057473365.1. Classification (NCBI taxonomy): domain Bacteria; kingdom Pseudomonadati; phylum Pseudomonadota; class Gammaproteobacteria; order Oceanospirillales; family Halomonadaceae; genus Halomonas; species Halomonas sp. TH-94. The sequence continues at coordinate 40,595 of NZ_JBYCKL010000023.1, read as the reverse complement.
TGTCAGCCGGAACTGGTAGCAGCCACGTACTTCCATGCCGGGGAAGACTTCTTCGGCATGGGCGTGGATCATCGACGATAAAAAGACGAACTCCTGGATGCCGGCTTGGCACAGCTCGGCTGGCAAGGCAATGACCCGTGGCAGTGAGCGTGGGGCAGGCAGTATCGCCAGCCCCCCCGCACGCCCGAAGGCATCCTTGCCTTCCAGTTCGACGATGAAATTCAGGCTCTTGTTGACCAGGCGCGGAAAGGGGTGGGAGGGATCGAGACCGATGGGGCTGATGACCGGGGCGATCTCGTTCTCGAAGTACTCCCGAATCCACGCATGCTGCGATTCAGTCCACTCGTCCCGCCGGCGGAAGTGTAGGCCCTGGGCTTCAAGGGCAGGGATCAGGGCATCGTTGAGAATCTGATATTGCCGTTCCACCTGCTCATGGGCGATCTGTGAAATCTCTCCCAGGAGAAGGCGCGGCAGAAGGCCATCGGCGCCGCTCGTCTCGTCGCCGAGAGCCACCTGATGCTTGATGCCGGCAACCCGTATCTCGAAGAACTCGTCCAGGTTGGACGAGAAAATCAACAGGAACATCAGTCGGTTGAGTAGAGGGTGTGCCTCGTCGAGCGCCTGCTCGAGGACCCTCACGTTGAACTGCAGATGCGACAATTCACGATTGAAATAAAGACTTGGGTCGCCGAGGTCTGCTACCGGGTCGGGCAGCGACTTGGGTTTGATACCGGCTCGGGTCTGGTTGAGACGTGGCTGGGCCGGCTCGGTGGGGTTGAGTTCCACCCCCCCGGCGGTGCTGACGTCGATGGATCTGTTGTCGGTGGCTTCCTGCTGGCCGGCTGGGTCGGGCGCGTCTACCATGGTTTCCCTCGTGGCGAACCGGCAGACGCACCCGGCCGTAGGCCGATCTCTGCCGTCAGGATGCGAGCAGTGTCGCTGCTCGCTTGGCGAAATAGGTCAGAATTCCATCGGCTCCGGCGCGCTTGAAGCAGACCAGAGATTCCAGCATCGCTTCGTCGGCGTCGAGCCACCCGTTGTCGAAGGCGGCCATGTGCATGGCGTACTCGCCGCTGACCTGATAGGCGTAGGTGGGCACCTTGAGCTCGTCCTTGATGCGCCGTACCACGTCCAGGTAGGGCATGCCGGGCTTGACCATGACCATGTCGGCGCCTTCGGCCAGATCGAGCATCACTTCGTGCAGTGCCTCGTTGCTGTTGGCCGGATCCATCTGGTAGGTGCGCTTGTCGGCCTTGCCCAGGTTGGCGGCCGAGCCCACCGCATCGCGGAACGGGCCGTAGTAGTGAGAGGCGTACTTGGCGCTGTAGGCCATGATGCGTACGTTGTGCAGGTGTTCCTGCTCGAGCACCTGGCGAATCTCACCGATGCGACCGTCCATCATGTCGGAGGGAGCGACCACGTCGGCACCGGCCTCGGCGTGGGAGAGGGCCTGCTTGAGCAGCGTTTCCACCGTGCGATCGTTGAGCACGTAGCCGCTCTCGTCGATGATGCCGTCCTGGCCGTGGATGGTGTAGGGATCGAGGGCCACGTCGGTCATGATGCCCAGTTCCGGCACGGCTTCCTTCAGCGCCCGCACGCTGCGCTGAACCAGCCCGCTGGCATTGTAGGCCTCCTCGGCCAGCTCGCTCTTCAGCGCCTGGTCCACCACTGGGAACAGGGCCAGCGCCGGTATGCCCAGTGCATGGGCCTCGCGTGCCTCTTCGATCAACAGATCCAGCGACAAACGCTCGACGCCAGGCATCGAGGGCACGCTTTCGCGGCGGTTCTCGCCCTCTAGGACGAATACCGGCCAGATCAGATCGGCAGCGGTGAGGGTCGATTCACGCATCAGGCGGCGAGAAAAATCGTCGCGGCGCATGCGGCGCATTCGGGTTGCGGGGAACTGGCGTGCGGTCATGTGACTCAAGATGTTCTACTCCGGCTGTGGGCCACATTCGCCATACGGTTTATTGGCGGCAGTGTGCCTGCAAAGGATGACGGTTCAATGACACTCGAAACGCATGGCCCGAGTATATCAGTGCCACCACAGGCAGGAAGTCGCGCCTTGTCGCACCCCTCGCGACTCTCTAAAGTGTTGGCTTCAGGATTCGAGGCAAAGCCCTGCTTTCAAGGCGCCTTCACAACAAGGAGAAAGGCATGAGCAAACAAGTGGCGGTCATCCTGTCGGGCTGCGGTGTCCAGGATGGCTCGGAAATCTACGAGACCACTCTGACCCTGTTGCGGCTTGATCAGTTGGGCATTGGCCATCGCTGCTTCGCGCCGGACATCATGCAGCACCATGTGATCGATCATCGTAGCGGGGAAGCGGTAGAGGGCGAGGCGCGTAATGTATTGGTCGAATCGGCGCGCCTGGCGCGTGGCAACATTGCGCCGCTCGATGAGCTCCAAGTCGATGAGTTCGACGCCGTGATCCTGCCGGGTGGCTTCGGTGCAGCCAAGAACTTGTCGAACTTCGCCGAAGCGGGCAGCGACATGGAGCCGCTACCCGAGCTGGTGGAGGCGCTGGCTCCCTTCTATGAGGCGCGCAAGCCCATCGGCCTGATGTGCATTACACCCGCGCTGGTGCCCAAGCTGCTGGGGCCGGGTATCGCCGTGACCGTCGGTCACGATCCCGGCGTGTCGGGAGCGATCAGCTCCATGGGGGGGCTGCATCGCAGCTGCGGCGTCGAGGATATCGTGGTGGACTTCGAGAACCGGGTGGTTACCACCCCAGCCTATATGCTAGCCACCCGCATCGGCGAAGCCGCCACCGGTATCTTCAAGCTGGTCGAGCGGATCGATGAGCTGATGGACATGTAACGCCGCGTCCGATACCAAGCGCCCCCGCTCGTGTCAGCGGGGGCGCTTGCGTTTGGAAGCGGCGCGATAGTTCGTCAGGCGTTATCGCGCTCTTCGTCGGACTGTGCCTCGGCCGCCTTGCGGCGGCGTCGGCGCACCAGGCGGCCAAACAGGATGCCCACTTCGTAGAGCAGGTACATGGGTACGGCGAGCAGGCTCTGGGAGATTACGTCGGGCGGGGTCAGCAGCATGCCGACCACGAAGCAGCCGAGGATGATATAGGGGCGCTTCCGCGCCAGGCTCTCCACCGTTGTCGCGCCCGAGGCGATCAGCAGGAAGGTGGCGATGGGAATTTCGAAGGCCACGCCGAAGGCGAAGAACAGCTTCAATACGAAGTTCAGGTACTGGTTGATGTCGGTCATCACCGCCACGTTCTCCGGCCCGGTCTGGGTGAAGAACTGGAACAGCAGCGGGAATACCGCATAGTAGGCGAAGGCCGCGCCGGCATAGAACAGGCCTACGCTCGATGCCAGCAGCGGCAGGGCCAGCGCCTTCTCGTTGTCATACAGCCCCGGGGCGACGAAGGCCCAGGCCTGGTGCAGTACGTAGGGAATGGCAACGAAGACCGCCACCACCAGTGTCAGCTTGAAGGGGGCCAGGAACGGGGATGCCACTTCGGTGGCGATCATCTGCGAGCCTTCCGGCAGCATCCCCATCAGCGGCTGAGCCACGAAGGTATAGATCTCGTTGGCGAACGGGTAGAGCCCGAGGAAAATCACGAAGATCGCCAGCACCGCGCGCAGCAGTCGCGAACGCAGCTCGATCAGGTGCTCGATCAGGGGGGCCTGGCCAAGTTCCTGCTTGTCATCGGAGTCGCTCATCGTGAAGCGGCATCCTTGTCATCGTCGTTGGGAGAAGAAGGCTGGCCAGCGGTGGCCCTGGCGTCGGCAAGGGCATCGTCGAGGCGCGCGGAGGCAGGCGGCGGCACGTCGCCATCTGGCTTTCGCGTAGCGGGCTCCTGGCTATCGTCATCGCCCTTGCGAGGCGTCGACGTCGAGTACGGCTTGGCGATGCTCTCCACGTCGCGCTTGGCCTTGTTCAGGCTCTCGTCGAGCTTGGTCTGCTGATCCTTGAGCTTCTGGCGCAGCTCCTCCGCCTCGAGCTGCGAGTTGATCTCCCGCTGCATGCTCGACACGGTGCGCTTGATCTTGCCGACCCACAGTCCCGCCGTACGCGCGGCCTTGGGCAGGCGTTCCGGGCCGAGCACCAACAAGCCGACGATCCCGAGAATCAGGAGTTCGAGGAAGCCGATATCAAACATAAGGGCTTACTTGCGCTCTTCTCGTTCCTCGACGCTGTCCGCCGCCTTTTTCTCTTCGGCGCGAACGTCATAGGTGTTGGGCTGCTCTTCGTGGCTCACCTTGGCCTGAGGCTTGCCATCCTTCTCTTCCTCATTGACGGCCTGCTTGAAGCCCTTGACCGCACCGCCCAGATCGGAGCCGACGTTGCGCAGCTTCTTGGTGCCGAAGATCAGGATGATGATGCCGAGTACAATCAGCAGTTGCCAGATACTGATGCCACCTAACATGAAGGTTACCTCTGAGTCGGGATTCCGGCGGATCCGGAAGTCAATTTCACTTTGACCTTGCGGCCTTCTCTTCGTGCCCGGAAATGCCGAAACGCCGGGCCAGCTCGTCGAGCACGTCCCGGTGGTCCAGGCCCAGGTGCGACAGCATCACCAGGCTATGAAACCACAGGTCGGCGGTTTCGGCGATCAACGCTTGGCGTTCGTCGTCACCACCGGCCTCGGCATCCTTGGCTGCCAGCAGGGTTTCCGTGGCTTCCTCTCCGACCTTTTCGAGTATCTTGTTTAGCCCCTTGCCATGCAAGGCGGCAACGTAGGATTCGGTAGGATCGGCGCTGCGGCGTTGGCTCAGTACGTCGAAGAGTTCATCGAGAATATCACGCATGCGAGCGACTCCGGTTGCGATGGATCAAGTTCATTGCCAAGCCAGCAGCAAGAGTCCGACGAGACCAGCCACGAGTACCGGCCAGGGCTGGTTCAAGGCCCATTGGGACAGCGGTTGCCAGGCCAATGCCAGGGCCGTCAGCAGCAGCCCCAGGCGCAGGCGTCGGCCGCCGCGGCGGCCGGCATGCAAGTGGTGCTGAATGCCGTGCAGGGCCAAGGCCTGGCGACGACGTTGCCGATGCTCCTGCTCGAGGCGGCTGAGCGCCTGATGGGCCACGCTGGGCAGCTCGGGGATCTGACGCGACAGTTCCGGTGCCTGGCGTTTGAGCGACTCCCACAGGCCGACGGCACCGGCCCGCTCCTGCATCCAGCGCTCCAGATAGGGCTTGGCGGTACTCCAAAGGTCGAGATCCGGATGGAGCTGGCGTCCCAGGCCTTCGATGTTGAGCAGGGTCTTCTGCAGCAGGACCAGCTGCGGCTGAACCTCCCTGTTGAAGCGTCTGGCGGTCTGGAACAGCCCCAGCAGCACCTGGCCGAAGGAGATGTCCTTGAGCGGTTTTTCCAGAATCGGCTCACATACCGTCCGAATCGCGGCGGCGAACTCATTGGCGCGGGTCTCTTCCCCTACCCATCCCGACTCGATGTGCAGCGCGGCGACTTCGTAGTAATCCTGATGGAAGAAGGCCAGCAGGTTGCGGGCGAGATAGTCCTGATCCTCGCGGGTCAGGCTGCCGACGATGCCGCAGTCGATGGCAATGTACTGTGGATCATTGGGGTTTTCACGGGAGACGAAGATGTTGCCCGGGTGCATATCGGCATGAAAGAAGTTGTCGCGAAACACCTGGGTGAAGAATATCTCCACGCCGCGCTCGGCGAGTCGCTTGAGGTCCGTACCCTGCGCCTTCAGCGCGGCGATGTCGGCGACCGGAATGCCGTGCACGCGTTCCTGGACCATGACCCGCTTGCGGGTGTGCGACCAGTGGATGGCCGGGACGTAGAGCAGCGGGGAGCCGGCGAAGTTGCGCTTGAGCTGTGATGTGTTGGCGGACTCCTTGCGCAGGTCGAGCTCGTCGAACAGGGTCGCTTCGTAGTCGCGCACTACCTCCACCGGGCGCAGCCGGCGCGCTTCGGGAATCAGCGTGAGCACACCGGCCACGCGGTACATCAGCGCCATGTCCTGGCGCATCACCCGGTCGATGGCGGGGCGGATGATCTTGACCACCACCTCCTCGCCGCTGTGCAGGCGGGCGGCGTGCACCTGGGCGATGGAGGCCGAAGCCAGCGGCTCGGGTTCGAAGTGAGCGAAGGCGACGTCGAGCGGCATGCGCAGCTCGGACTCTACCAGGGCGCGGGCCTCCTCGCCGGGGAAGGGCGGGACCTGATCCTGCAGCCGCCTGAGTTCATCGGCAATCTCCTCGGGCAGCAGGTCGCGACGGGTGGAAAGCAGCTGACCGAACTTGACGAATACGGGGCCGAGCGATTCCAGCGCCAGGCGCAGCCGCTCACCGCCCGAGCGCCGGCCCACCGGCACCACCCGTAGCGGTGAGAGCAGGAAGGCGAGCCGCAGCCACCAGGGCAGACGCTGCAACGGCAAGAGGGTATCGAGGCGGTAACGGGTGATGACCCAAATGATGCGCAGCAGACGAAGCCCCATCATGCCGTGGCCTCGCTGGCCAGTTGCCGGCGCAACCTGGCGAGACGGGCTTCCAGGCGATCGGCGGCCACTTCCAGCTCGGTTAGGTGATCGCGCAAGGTGTCGACCTGTTGGCGCCCGGGGAACAGACGCGCCTCCTCGAAGACGTATTCGGCGATATCGGCACGCATTTCCTGCCGGGCACGCTGGCCCCATCGAGTCATGCGTCGTAATCCTTCCGCCAGGCTATGGGCCGGGGTGTCGCCGAGCCAGCGGGCCAGCTCAGCTTCCCAGTCGATATCGAGATCCAGAAACAGGTCGCGGACCTCCTCGAGCAGGTGCACCCGCCCGTGGATGGTGAGTCGTCCACGGAGCATCAGGCGTTCCATTGGCTCCCCACCCAGCAGCTCGCCCAGCGTCTCGGCATCGAGTTCGACCACCGCGTCGGCGCCGCTTTCGTCGGCGCCGTCCGGGCGCAGGAGGTCGACCCCATGCGGGTGAAAGCTCAGCAACAGCGACAGGGCCGGGCGCTCCATGCGCAGCAGCAGCCGGCTACCGGCCAGCCGGGCCAGTCGCGTGGGGGCGGCCAGGTCGCGGGCAAGCAAGGCATTGAGTGTGCGCTCGATGCCGGCCAGCAGCAGAGTGGGAGTCAACGTCATTAGGCCCTCAAAGCTTGATGCCGCGATGCAGGGCGACGATGCCCCCGGTGAGATTGGTGTACTCGACCCGTTCGAGACCGGCGGCTTCCATCATTGCCTTGAGCGTCTCCTGGTCGGGATGCATGCGAATCGACTCGGCCAGGTAGCGATAGCTGTCGGCGTCGCCTGCCACCATCTGGCCCATGGCGGGCAGCAGACGGAAGGAGTATTCGTCGTAGGCGCGGGTCAGCACGGGGTTGTTGGGTTTGGAGAACTCCAGCACCAGGAGGCGGCCGCCAGGCTTGAGCACGCGAGCCATGGAGCGCAGCGCGGCGTCCTTGTCGGTGACGTTGCGCAGGCCGAAGGCGATGGTGATGCAGTCGAAGCTGTTGTCGGGGAACGGCAGGCATTCGGCATTGGCCTGTACGTACTCGACGTTGCCGCCGACACCGTTGTCGAGCAGCTTGTCGCGGCCTACCCGCAGCATGGACTCATTGATATCGGCCAGTACCACCCGGCCGCGTGGCCCCACCATACGCGAGAACTTCAGCGTCAGGTCGCCCGTGCCGCCGGCGATGTCGAGCACGCTGTGGCCGGGGCGCACCCCGCTGCGCTCGATGGTCAGGCGCTTCCACAGCCGGTGGATGCCGAACGACATCAGGTCGTTCATGACGTCGTAGCGCGCTGCCACGGAGTGGAAGACATCAGCTACGCGGGAAGCCTTCTCCTCGATCGGCACTTCCTGATAGCCGAAGTGAGTGGTGCTCTGGTCCCCGGGGGTGGAGTTAGGGCTCATTGCGTAAAGGCTCCCGAATCGCTGCGGAAAGGTGAGGACAAGCCTCATTTTGGGCCACATTGTAGCCTTCCCCAGCGGTTCTTGTCTTGACGCTCGCCTTTCTACAGCTGTTTGATTTCGATGCCCAGCGCTTCCCGAGATGCGCCGGCCTTCTCCAGACGCTGAAGATAGTCGGCCCAGTAGGCCTCGCGGTGCTGTGCCAGCTCGTAGAGATATTCCCAGCTGTACAGGCCGCTGTCATGGCCGTCATCGAAGGCCAGCTTGACGGCGTAGCGCCCCACCGGCTCGATGTTCTTCAGGCCGACGTCCTTCTTGCCGACCTGAAGCACGGCCTGGCTGGGGTGATGCCCGCGCACCTCGGCGGAGGGAGAGTAGACGCGCAGGTACTCCACCGGCAGGCGGTGGCTCTCACCGTCGGCGTAGGTCAGCTCCAGCTCGCGGGCCTTCTTGTGGTAGTGAATCTTGCTGGGGGTGGGGGCACTCATGCAGGACTCCGCTGACGTTGATGAAGCGCGGCTGTCCGGGCCGCGCTTGGGCAACTGCTCATATGACAGTTTAGAGAATATACCGCGACAGATCCTCGTCCATGGCCAGTTCGCCAAGCTGGGAGTCGACGTAGGCGGCGTCGATGGTCAACGGGCCACCGAAATCGGCGCCCTTGAACGAGGCGTCTTCCAGTAGGCGCTCCATCACCGTGTGCAGTCGCCGTGCGCCGATGTTCTCGGTGCCCTCATTGACCTTCCAGGCAATCTCGGCGATGCGTTCGATGCCGTCCTCGGTGAAGTCGATATCGAGCCCTTCGGTGGCCAGCAGTGCCTTGTACTGCTTGGTCAGAGCGGCGGAAGGTTCGGTAAGGATGCGCTTGAAGTCTTCCGGTGAAAGCGCCTCGAGCTCGACCCGGATCGGCAGGCGGCCCTGCAGCTCGGGAATCAGGTCCGACGGACGTGACAGGTGGAAGGCGCCGGAGGCGATGAACAGGATGTGATCGGTCTTGACCATGCCGTACTTGGTGGAGACCGTGGAGCCTTCGATCAGTGGCAGCAGGTCGCGCTGAACGCCCTCCCGGGAGACCTCGCCGCCGCTGGACTGACCGCTGCCCTTGGTGACCTTGTCGATCTCGTCGAGAAAGACGATGCCGTTCTGCTCTACGGCGTCGATGGCTCGGTGCTTGATTTCCTCTTCATTGACCAGCTTGGCGGCCTCTTCGTCGCGCAGCAGGGCGAAGGCGTCCTTGACCTTGACCCGACGGGTTTCGGTCTTGTGGCGCCCCATGTTGGAAAACAAGCTCTGCAGCTGGCTGGTCATCTCCTCCATGCCCGGCGGGGTCATGATGTCGATGCCCGGCCCCTGAGGGGTGATCTCGATGTCGATCTCCTTGTCGTCGAGATCGCCCTCGCGCAGTTTCTTGCGAAAGATCTGACGCGTCGAACTGTCGGTGCGCGGATTCTCCTCCTGGCCCCGCGGCGGCGGTAGCAGCGCGTCGAGGATACGGTCCTCGGCGGCGTCTTCGGCGCGGTGGCGCACCTCGTCCTTGGCCTGTTCGCGTACCAGCTTGATGGCGGCCTCGGTGAGGTCGCGGATGATCGATTCGACGTCGCGGCCAACGTAACCCACCTCGGTGAACTTGGTGGCCTCGACCTTGATGAAGGGGGCGCGGGCGAGCTTGGCCAGGCGCCGGGCGATCTCGGTCTTGCCCACCCCGGTGGGGCCGATCATCAAGATGTTCTTGGGCGTGACCTCGGGGCGCAGGTCGTCGTCGAGCTGCATGCGCCGCCAGCGGTTGCGCAGGGCGATGGCGACGGCGCGCTTGGCGTCCTGCTGGCCGACAATGTACTGATCCAGGGCGTGGACGATCTCGCGGGGGGTCATCTGGGACATGGTGGCGGCCTTCACAGCGTTTCGAGGGTGACGTGGTGGTTGGTGTACACGCAGATGTCGCCGGCGATCGCGAGTGATTTTTCGGTGATCTCCTGAGCCGACAGCTCGGTGTTCTCGAGCAGTGCGCGGGCGGCGGACAGGGCGAAGTTGCCGCCCGAGCCGATGGCGATGATGCCGCGCTCCGGTTCCACTACGTCGCCGTTGCCGGTGATGATCAGCGAGGCGTTCTTGTCGGCCACGGCGAGTAGCGCCTCGAGACGGCGCAGGGCGCGGTCGGTACGCCAGTCCTTGGCCAGCTCCACGGCCGCCTTGACCAGATTGCCCTGGTACTTCTCCAGCTGCGCCTCGAAGCGCTCGAACAGGGTGAAGGCGTCGGCGGTGCCACCGGCAAAGCCGGCCAGCACCTGACCGCGATAGAGGCGGCGCACCTTGCTGGCATTTCCTTTCATCACGGTATTGCCCAGCGATACCTGGCCGTCGCCCGCCAGCGCAACCTGGCCACCGCGGCGCACGGAAACGATCGTGGTCATGGAGAGAACTCCGTAACGGGGAGCCGGGGCTCCCGGTGACTTTCGGCGCCCGGGCGTGCCGGGGCCGTGAATGAGCGTTCAACTGAAGTGCGGGCGGTGACCGATGAATTCAAGCGCCTGCGGCGAAGGGGCGGCGGCTCAGTTGGTGGCGCGATGCCGCAGGGGCGTGATTCCCTGCGTCGTCATCAGGTCTTCGGCGCGGCTCAGCTCGCGGTTATCGTCATAGGGGCCGACCATCACCCGGTGCCAGGTCTGGCCGTCGGCCGACTGTACCTGGCTGACCTGGGCCATCAGGCTCAGGTTGCGCAGGCGTTGGCGCAGCTGTTCGGCGTCTCCCGGCTCGCGGAAAGAGGCGGCCTGCAGCATGTAGCGTGTGCCCTCCGGTGCCGCCACTTCGCGTTCGGGGGTGGCGTTGACCTCGTCTCGCAGATTGGCGGCAATGACCTGTGCGATGGGGTCGTCGTCAGGCGTCGGTTCGGCGGCGGCGCTGGGTTCGAGCGGCGGCGGCACGACCACCGTCGGATCGGGGGGCGAGGCGGTGGATGCTACCTCTCGCGGCGCCACGACCTCTTCCGGCAGCAGGGTGTAGAATTCGAACGTCGGCATTCGCGGTTCGCGTGGCTCGACGGTCGGGGCGGACTGCTCCGTAGGGGTTCGCGGCATCAGGCTGGCCAGCGGCGAGTCGCTGCCCTCCTGCCAGGGAGCGGTGCCGTGCTGGTGCTGAGCCAGCAGGAAGCCGGCCACTACGCCGCCGACCCCCCACACCCATCCGGGCAGGCGGAAGCCTTGGCGAGCAGCCGTTGATCGCTTGCGACTGCTGGTAGTGGCGCCGCGTTTCTTGGGCGTGCGACGGGCAGCCATGATTTACATCTCCTCCGGCGCGCTGACACCCAGCAGGTCGAGTCCGTTGCGCAGCACCTGGCGCGTGGCCAGGCCCAGCGCAAGGCGTGCATTGCGCAGTTCGTCGTCGTCGACCATCACCTTCACTGCGTTGTAACAGGAGTGGAATTCGGCGGCGAGATCGAGCAGGTACTGGGCGATCTGCTGCGGCTCGCGAGAGGCCGCGGCATGGGCAACTGCCTCGGGGAAGCGCGCCAGACGGTTCATGACGGCCTTTTCCTGGTCCTCTTTCAACTGCCCCAGGCTGACCATGGCCAGATCGAGCTCGAAGTCGAGCTGCTCGGCCTTGGCCTTGCGCAACATGCTGCAGACCCGGGCATGGGCGTACTGGACGTAGTAGACCGGATTGTCGTTGGACTGCGAGCGGGCCAGATCGATGTCGAAGGTGAGCTGCGAGTCGGCGCGGCGCGCGGCAAGGAAGAAGCGCGTGGCGTCGCGACCCACCTCGTCGATCAGGTCGCGCACGGTGACGTAGCTGCCGGCGCGCTTTGAGAGCTTCACCTCGACGCCGGAGCGGGTCACCATCACCATCTGGTGCAGCACGTAGTCGGGCCAGCCCTTGGGTATGCCGACTTCCAGCGCCTGCAGGCCGGCACGCACCCGGGTCACGGTGGAGTGATGGTCGGCGCCCTGCTCGTTGATCACCGTCTTGAAGCCGCGCTGCCACTTGTTCAGGTGGTAGGCGACGTCGGGTAGGAAGTAGGTGTAGCTGCCGTCCGACTTGCGCATCACCCGGTCCTTGTCGTCGCCGAAGTCGGTGGTGCGCAGCCACAGGGCGCCGTCCTGCTCGTAGGTATGTCCCTTCTCGATCAGGCGTTCCACGGCTTCTTCGACCTTGCCTTCGCGATACAGCGATGACTCGAGGAAGTAGACGTCGAAGGTGACACCGAAGGCCTTGAGATCGAGGTCCTGTTCACGGCGCAGCCAGGCCACGGCAAAGTCACGAATGGCGTCGAGATCGTCCGGGTCGCCCTTGGCCGTCACATGACGATCGTCGGCATGCACCGTTTCGCCGGCCAGATAGTCGTTGGCCACTTCGATGATGTAGTCGCCGCGATAACCGTCGGTGGGCCAGGCATCGTCTTCGGGAGTGAGCTTCTTGGCGCGGGCCTGCACCGACAAGGCCAGGTTGGCGATCTGGGCGCCGGCATCGTTGTAGTAGAACTCGCGGGTCACATCGAATCCGGTTGCCTCGAGCAGGCGGCAGATGCAGTCGCCGATGGCGGCGCCGCGGCCGTGGCCTACGTGAAGGGGGCCGGTGGGGTTGGCCGAGACGAACTCCACCTGCACCTTCTGGCCCCGGCCCTCGAGGCTGCGGCCGTAGGTGTCGCCGGCATCGAGCACCTGGCGTACCACCTGGGCGGCAGCATCGGTGGCGGCGAAGAAGTTGATGAAGCCGGGCCCGGCGAGCTCCACCTTGTCGATGGCATCGCTCTCGGGCAGCGCCGCGATCAGCGCCTCAGCCAGTTCGCGGGGCTTCTTGGCGGCCGGCTTGGCGAGCATCAGCGCCAGGTTGGTGGCGTAGTCGCCGTGAGCCTTGTCGCGAGTGGGGTCGACCTTGATGGCTGGCGAGGCATCGGCGGGCAGGATGCCCTGCTGCTTGAGCGTGTCGACGGCGTTCTCGAGCAGGGTAATGATCGTCTCTTTCATGAAGCGGTTATGTCCTGTAGCGACGGGCGCACGAGGTGACTTGAGGCACTGGCAAAAAGGCGCGGCCACGAGTGGGCTGGTCGGCCATTATCGGCAATTGTGCCGCGGCTTTAAAGGCCGCGTTCAGCCTAGCGTCTGCGGGTCGACATCCAGCGACCAGCGTACCCGGCGTGCCTCGGGCTTGGCTTCGAGCCAGGAGGTCAGCCGGGCGCAGGCAGCGTGCAGCTGGCTACGGCGCCCCGCGCTCAGCATCAACTGCATGTGATAGCGGTTCTGGCGCCGCTCCATGGGGGCGGGAACGGGCCCCAGGCAATTCACGTCGGGGGCATGTTCGGCGACCCATTGTCTCAGCATGTCCGCCGCTTCGCGACCGAGTACCGTGGCGGCTTCTTCCTTGGGGCTCTCCAGTCGCAACAAGGCAAGGAAACGGAAGGGGGGCAGGGCAGCGGCCCGCCGCTCCCCTAGCAGCTGCTCGGCCAGTGCATCGTAGCCCTGGTCGGCGAGCAGGCGCAGGTGGGGGTCGTCGGTATGCAGCGTCTGCACCAGCACCCGGCCCGGATGAGAGGCGCGGCCGGCACGCCCGGCCACCTGAACCAGCAGCTGAGCGCTGTGTTCCAGGGCGCGAAAGTCGCTTGCGTAGAGCCCGGCGTCGGCGTTGACGACGATCACCAGTGTCACGTGGGGCAGGTGATGGCCCTTGGCCAGCATCTGGGTGCCCACCAGCAGGCAGGGCTCGCCGCGCCTGACTTCGCCCAGCAGCTGTTCGAAGGCGTCGCGGCGCCGGGTGCTGTCGCGGTCGATACGGTGTACCGGGGCCTTGGGGAAGAGCGCGGCGAGGGTTTCTTCGGTGCGCTCGGTGCCGCTGCCCAGGGGGCGCAGATCGGCGCTGCCGCAGTTGGGGCAGGCATCCGGTACCGGTCGTCGCTTGTCGCAATGGTGGCAGGCCAGCATCGGCGGCTGGCGGTGAAGGGTCATGCGCGCGTCGCAGGAGTCGCAGTCGGCCAGCCAGCCGCAGGCATGGCAGGCCAGGGTAGGAGCGAAGCCGCGACGGTTGATGAACACCAGCACCTGATGGCCGGCCTCGAGGGTGGCGCGGATGGCCTCGATGGCCGGCGCGATGAGCCCGCCCTGGCGCGGCCGTCCGCGCAGGTCGACCAGCTCCAGCCGAGCCGGGGCGTGACGGCTGGCACGGCGGGTCAGATGCAGGTGGCGGTAATTGCCGCGGCCGGCGTGATAGAGGCTTTCCAGGGAAGGCGTGGCGCTGCCCAGCAGCAGCGGAATGGCGTGATGCTGGGCGCGGGCCACGGCCAGGTCTCGAGCGTGATAGCGCAGTCCCTCGTGCTGCTTGAACGAGCCGTCGTGTTCCTCATCGACGATGATCACCCCGGGGCGTGCCAGTGGCGTGAAGATGGCCGAACGGGTACCGATGACGATGGGTGCGCGGCCGCTGGCCACCGCCTCCCAGGCGTCGAGTCGTTCGTTGTCGGTGAGGCCGGAGTGCAGTGCCACCACCGGCACCCGGAAGCGACTGCGAAAGCGCGCCAGGGTTTGCGGCGTCAGGCCGATTTCCGGAACCAGCAGCAGTGCCTGGCGGCCGCGGGCGACCACCGCTTCGATCAACTGGAGATACACCTCTGTCTTGCCACTGCCGGTGACACCGTGCAGCAGGCAGGGGTGGAATGCGTCGAGGCGTTCGTGAAGCGCCGCCAGGGCCGCGGCCTGTTCGCGGTTGAGAGGCAGGGCCGGCTCGGCGAGCAGCTGATCGGTGGCGGGCTCGGCGGCAGTCAGCGGCGTCTCGTGACGGGTGGCGAGCTGCTTGTCCACCAAGGTCATCAGCTGTTCGCGGCTGTACCCCTGGGCCAGTATCGCCTGGGTGTGCAGTCCCTGCGGATGCTGGCACAGCATCGCCAGCAGCTCGAGCTGGCGGGGGGCGCGCTTGAGGCGCGGATCTGCTGCGTCGGGTTGCACCAGAGCCTGCCAGCGCTCGAGTATGCGTCCGGCCAGCGGTCGGCCCTGGCGCAGCAGCACGGGAAGGGCCTGGTGCAGGGTGTCGCCCAGCGAATGCTGGTAGTAGCGCGCGGTAAAGCGACACAGCCACAGCCAGTCTTCGGGTAGCGGCTCGGCATCCAGCCAGGCCGTCACCGGTTTCAGCTGGTCCAGGGGGAAGTCGCTATGGTCGCCGCACTCCATGATCACGCCGATGACCTGACGACGACCGAACGGCACGCGGACCCGGATGCCGGGCTGCCACCCACCCGGGGGGCTGTCGCGGCCCGGTCGATAGTCGAATAGGCGCCTCAGGGGGGTAGGCACCGCGACGCGCAGTATGCGAAACGGGGTTGAGGAGATAGGGTTTGACAATTGGCCTCCGCCGTCGGCTCTGCTAGAATGTGCGGCCGTCGTGGCGCCTGGCTCTTGTGAAGCAGGCCTGGCGGCTACCGGTTGGTTAAGAGTTCTGACGACAGACAACCCCGTATGCGGTGCCTGGCAACGGATCAGGTGGCGGCATACCGCTCCATGAGGCTCAAGATGAAACAAGGTATTCACCCGGATTACAAGAAGGTCACCGCGACCTGTTCCTGCGGCGCCACCTTCGAAGTCGGCTCTACCGTCGGCCACGATCTGTCACTGGACGTTTGCTCCCAGTGCCACCCCTTCTATACCGGCAAGCAGAAGCAGGCGACCACTGGTGGTCGCGTCGAGCGCTTCAACAAGCGCTTTGGTGCCGCCGTCAAGCGGGGCTGATTCGCTTCGCTGCGATGACTGCCGTAGAAAACCCGCCTACATGGCGGGTTTTTGTTTGCCTGTCATTCCAGTGGCAGGGGCAGGATAAGGTATGGGTTATGGCTGTGTCTTCAGCTATAAGTTGCAGTAAATGGCTGCAAAAATTGGCAAATACACGCCTAAAATACGCGAACGGGCGTTTCATTGAGTTATGGAAAGTTTTTCTATATGGTAGGTGACCCTTCACAAAGTTGGTTACCGGACTTTCAGCATGACAGACGCCAAGAAGCAGGCAGCCCTGGACTATCACGCCAAGCCCATTCCCGGAAAGCTCTCGGTGGAGCTGACCAAGCCCACCGCGACCGCTCGTGATCTCTCCCTGGCCTACAGTCCTGGTGTTGCCGAGCCGGTAAGGGAGATTGCCCGCGATCCCGAGAACGCCTACCGCTATACCGGTAAGGGTAATCTCGTGGCGGTGATTTCCGACGGCAGCGCCATCCTGGGGTTGGGTAATCTCGGCCCGCTGGCTAGCAAGCCGGTCATGGAAGGCAAGGGCGTGCTGTTCAAGTGTTTTGCCGGCATCAACTCGGTGGATGTCGAAGTCAACGCCGAGAGCCCCCAGGCCTTCATCGATACCGTGGCGCGCATTGCCGATACCTGGGGTGGCATCAACCTCGAGGATATCAAGGCGCCCGAATGCTTCGAGATCGAAGAGGCGCTCGTTGAGCAGTGCAATGTCCCGGTGTTCCACGATGACCAGCACGGCACCGCCATCGTGACCGCCGCCGGGATGCTCAATGCGCTGGAGATCGCCGGCAAGCGTCTGGATGAAGCCAAGATCGTCTGTCTTGGTGCCGGAGCGGCGGCCATTGCTTGCATGAAGCTGCTGCTGGCCTGCGGCGCTCGCGCCGAAAACCTGGTAATGCTCGACCGTCGCGGTGTGATTCACGCCGGGCGCGAGGGGCTAAACCCCTATAAGGCGATGTTCGCGGTGGAGACCGAAAAGCGCACCCTGGACGATGCCATCGACGGTGCCGACGTGTTCATCGGCCTCTCCGGGCCCAACCTGATGACCGCCGAGCACATGCGCAAGATGGCGCCCAATCCGATCGTCTTCGCCTGCACGAATCCGGATCCCGAGATTCACCCCGACGTGGCGCGGGAAGCGCGCCCCGACGTGATCATGGCTACCGGCCGCTCGGATTTCCCCAACCAGGTCAACAATGTGCTGGGCTTCCCCTTCATCTTCCGCGGGGCGCTCGATGTACGCGCCACCCGCATCAACGAAGAGATGAAGGTGGCTGCAGTGCATGCGCTCAAGGATCTTGCTCGCGAGCCGGTGCCCCGGGAAGTGCTCGACGCCTACGAGCGCGATCACATGGAGTTCGGCCCCGAGTACATCATTCCCACGCCGGTCGACATACGACTGCTCGAGCGCATCCCGGCCGCAGTGGCTCAGGCCGCGGTGGACTCCGGCGTGGCGCGACGCCCCTATCCGGCCCACTATCCGCTGCGTACGGTGGAAGACGTTTACGGCAGCTGAGCGACGCCGATTCAGCTGCACCGCCAACGCACTGCGCCGACCCCAGGGTCGGCGCAGTGCGTTTGGGCATCGAGCGCCCGTTTGGCTACCAGGTGAGAAGCAGCGTTGCGCTGGTGGTGTGGTCGGTTCTCGCCGACGCCGTCTCCGGTGGGTCCGAGTTGTGTCTGGCCTCATAGGAGAGGCGCAGCGAGAGGCGCGAGTTCAGCCTTGCGGTAAGCGAGGAGATGGAGCGTGACGTGGTGTTTTCACTGGCGGCTTCCACCGACATCTCCTGACGTACATAGGAGTAAGGGGAGAGCGTCCATATGTAATCGAGCGCAGCGTATGCCAGGCCCAGGCTGTCGTCCTCGTCGTCCCTGAGTCGATCATAGCGATAGCCCGGCCCCGCCTCGAGGGAGAGACGGTGTCGCTGACTGTCGATCACGTGGCGGCCGTAGCCCGCGATGGCGGTGAACTGGTGATCGTAACCGCTGAAGCGGTCTCGCTCCCAGCGGCCGAAGCCGAACAAGTAGTGGGGGCCGTTGAAGTCATAGCGTTCGCGAGCGGACAGGAGATACTGCTCGGCGCTGGTGGTGCCGTCCCGGGTCACGTTGCGCACTTCGCCACGCAAGGTATGGCTCAGGCGCCCCGTCAGCCAGGTCAGCCTGCTCTTGCCGATCAGGGTCTGGCTGTCGGTATTGCCGGCGAGGTGGGTATAGCCTAGCTCCGCTTCGCCGCTGAAGTTAGGGGCGTCCTCCCCCGGTGGGGGAGGAGCGTAAAAAACGCTGGCAGAAAGTACAGAGCTGGGCAAGAGCAATAGGGCGAACCCAGCGGCACGCCATGGCCTCGTTCGTAGCATAGACAACCAACCTGTCCTGTTTCCTGTTTTAGAGCCGCCTCGAAAAGCGGCGTTTCGGCAGTTGGCAAGACGGCGGCGGCATCCTTGCCGCCTGGCAACGGCGGGTCCCGCTAGAAGATCGCTTCGTAGCTCCCGGTACCCTGCGAGCCGCTGTGCTGTTCGACCTCCCTCTCGACGCGGCGAGGCTCCATGTCCGGCAGGTAGTTCGGATGAAATATCTCGCTGATACCACCGGGCTGGCCATCGGCCAGGCGGCGTCCGGTCTGCTCGTCGACGCGGGCCCTGACCAGCCCGGAGGGCGTTGCCGGCCTCGCTTCGGCCCGGCCATTGAGGGCGTTGCCCATGAAGTCGATCCAGATCGGCAGGGCCGCGTTGCCGCCGTACTCGGCAATGCTCTCGTTGTTGTCCTTACCGATCCAGACGGTGACCACCAGGTCGCTGTTGTAGCCGGCGAACCAGCCGTCGCGCTGATCGTTGGTAGTTCCGGTCTTGCCTACCACGTCGTTGCGGTTGAGCGACAGAGCGGCTCGGCCGGTACCGCTCTCGATCACGTCGCGCAGCATGTCGCGCAGGATGTAGACGGCGGTAGGGTCGGCGACTCGAGGGGCTATGTCATACGTCCTGCCGTCGATCACCACTTCGGTCTGGCCTTCATCGCAGTCACGACAGACGATGGCCGGGCGGGCTTCGTCGAGCACGTTCTCGTCGCTGCCCCGGCTGACGCGTTCGATGAACCAGGGTGAAACCCGGTGACCGCCGTTGGCCAGCACGGCGTAGGCGTTGGTCATCTCCAGCGGTGTCAGGTCGGCACTACCCAGCGCCAGCGACAGACCCCGTGGCAGCCGGCTCGAGGCGAAGCCGAAGCCCTCGAGATATTGAATGGTATTTTCGAGCCCCAGGGTCTGCAGAATGCGAATGGTGACCAGGTTGCGTGAGCGAGCCAGGGCCACTCGCAGCCGGGTCGGACCGAGGAAATCGCCGCTCGAATTGACCGGTCGCCACAGACTGCTGCCGTCGTGCATCACCACGGGGGCATCGTTGACCACGCTGGAGGCGGTCATCAGGCCGGTATCCAGGGCGGCCAGGAAAACGAAGGGCTTGAAGATCGAGCCCGACTGCCGCTGCGCCTGCACGGCTCGGTTGAACTTGCTGGCGTTGAAGCTGAAACCGCCCTGCAGAGCGAGAATGGCGCCGGTATCGGGTTCCATGACCACGATCGATCCCTCGGCGTCGGGGCGCTGGGAAAGCCGCCAGCTGCCGTCGTCACGCTGCAGGATACGCACCAGATCGCCGCGTGAGGCAATCTCGCTGGCCGAGCTCGGTTCCGGTCCGCGCGCCCTTGGGCTTCTGTAGGCGCGGGCCCAGGAGAGACCGTCCCAATTCAGGGTGATCAGTTCGCCGCCGCGGGCAAGCACGCGCATCTCGCGGCCTTCGCTGGCAACCACGATGGCCGGCTGCAGCGGGCCGAAGCCGGGCGTGCGCTCGAGCACTCGCAACCAATTGCTGACGTCGCCCTCAACGCCTTCGACGCGAGTCTGGCTGCGCTCCGCGGCTTGCCTGGCGGTCTCCATGATCTCCGGGGACTCGGCCAGCTCCTCTTCGAGGCCGCGGCGCTCGGTGCGCTCCTGCGCCTCGGCGATGCTCGAGGGGATGTCGTTCTCTTCCGCTCCGCGCCAGCCGTGGCGGGTATCGTAATCGATCAGTCCGCGAGCCAGGGCCTGACGGGCGTAAGGCTGCAGATCGCTGTCCAGCGTGGTGTGGATGCGATAGCCGCCGGTGTAAGCCTCTTCACCGAAGCGCTCCACGGCGTACTGGCGGGCCATTTCCGAGACGTAATCGGCATCGACCTCGATCTGGGCGACATGCCGCCGAGCCGAGACCGGCTCCTGTACGGCGGCTTCATAGGTGGCCTGATCGATGTTGCCCAGCTGGCGCATGCGATAGAGGATCCAATTGCGCCGGATCAGTGAGCGCTCGGGGTTGGCCAGGGGATTGAACGAAGACGGTGCCTTGGGCAGGCCGGCAATCATCGCCTTCTGTGCCAGGGTCAGCTCTTCCAGCGGCTTGTTGTAGTAAACCTCCGCGGCGGCGGCGATGCCGTAGGCGCGGTTGCCGAGGAAGATCTTGTTGACGTAGAGCTCGAAGATCTCCTCCTTGGTCAGGATGCGCTCCATCTGCAGCGCCAGGAGGATCTCGCGGATCTTGCGCGTGAAGGTCCGGTCGAGCGTCAGCAGGTAGTTGCGCGCCACCTGCATGGTGATGGTGGAGCCGCCCGACTGGATGTCGCCGCCGCTGGAGACGAGCTCCACGGCGGCGCGAGCCAGGCCGCGGGGGTCGACGCCGCGATGCTCGAAGAAGGCCGCATCCTCGGCGGCCAGCAGGGCCTCGATGAAGTCTTCGGGGATCTCGTCGTAGGAGACCGCCATGCGGCGCTCCTCGCCGAACTCGCCTATCAGCTTGCCGTCACGGGTGAAAACGCGCAGCGGCGTGTGCAGCTCGAAATCCTGCAGCTGCCGCACGTCGGGCAGGCCCGGGGCGAAATAGAGCGCCGCACCGGCCACGCTGAGCAGGGCCGCAGAGAGCAGTGCAATCAACAGCCAGAAGGCCGAGAAAACCAACGTCTTGATCCACTTCATGAAAAGGCGTTATCCGTGGTGAGAGCAGTAAGAAAATGGCGATGAAAGGGAGCCTTCACTGGCCTTTCCATTATAAAGAATTCGGGCTGTCGGCCACCAGCGTTGAGGAAGCGATAGGTCCAACTTTGTGATAGAGGGCCATTTATCATGTAACCTCGGGCATAGAGAGCGAGTATGATCTTTCTCAGCCTTGTCGTTTCACATTCATAAGGCGCTAAAGGACAATTGAGCACAAGCGTTCATCGCAGCGTTTACGCAAGGGCAACGTATAGATGCGACTCAGACCCTCCGGTAAAGGGTTGATCGGTGTCGATATTACCTCGGCCACGGTCAAGCTGATCGAACTCAGGCGGGTGGGCTCCCACTACCAGGTCGAAAGCTATGCCGTCAGGCCGCTGCGAGAAGGTGCCGTGGTCGAGCGGCGGATACGCGACATGGGCGAGGTAGCCGATGTGCTGCGACGTGCCGTCGAGAGCGCCCGGCCCTCTTCCCGCCTTGCCGTTGCGGCCGTGCCGGCCAGTGCCGCCATCACCAAGACCCTGACTTTTCCCGCCTCGCTCAACGATGACGAGATCGAGGCGCGCATTCAACTTGAATCCGACAAGCATATCCCGTTTCCGTTCAGTGAGGTCGCCTTCGATTTTCAGCGGCTGGGGCTCAATGCCCGCTATGGCGACCAGCAGGATGTCCTGCTGGTCGCCTGTCGCCAGCAGGACGTCAACCAGCTCACCGATGCGCTGAATCAAGCCGGGCTGCTGCCGGCCGCCGTGGATGTGGAAGCCTTCGCCATGGAGCGCGCCTTCGGCGAGCTGCGCCAACAGCTGCCTCCCGCTGCCGGTGACGACGACTGCGTGGCGCTGGTCGATGTCGGTGCCACCATGAACGCCTTTCACGTGCTGCGTGGCGGGCGCATCGTCTACAGCCGCGACACCGTTTTTGGCGGCCGCCAGCTCACCGAGGAAATCCGCGTGCGCTATGGCCTGACCCTGGAGGAAGCGGGCCTGGCCAAGAAACGCGGCGGCCTGCCCGAGGATTACCGTACCAGCGTCCTGACACCTTTCATCGAAACCCTGGTTCAGCAGATCGGCCGCTCGCTGCAACTTTATTACACCGCCGGGCGCAAGCACGAGGTCAAGCGCATGGTGCTTGCCGGCGGTTCCAGCGTCATTCCGGGCCTGGCCGAACGGCTCGCCCAGGAAACCGCCATGCAGGTGGTCATCGCCAACCCCTTCCTGCGTATGCGGATCAACTCGCGCATCGACGTGCAGACCCTGGCCAGCGATGCGCCGGCCATGGTCACCGCTTGCGGCCTGGCCATGAGGTCGCCGCCATGAGCATCGAGATCAACCTTCTTCCATGGCGGGAGAGCCAGCGCGCACGCCGCAGCCGGCGCTTCTTTCTGGCCTTGGCGTGCGTGGCCGTGATCGGGGTCGCGGGAGGGCTTGGCATGACGCACTTCTACGACATGGCGGTGACCGCTCAGCAGCAACGCAACGCCCATGCCCAGCAGCGCATGCAGCAGCTCGACGGCGACATCCGCTCGATCCGCGAGTACGAGGCGATACGTGAGCGCATGATCGGGCAGGTGCAGGTGTTCAGCGACCTGCAGCAGGGGCGCTCCCAAACCGTACGCGTCTTCCGCGACCTGACCCTGAGTCTGGTCGATGGCGTTCATTACACCCAAATGAGCCGGCAGGGCGACCAATTGCGCCTGTCGGGACGCGCCGAGAGCAACCATCGCGTTTCCGAACAAATGCGTGCCCTGGGGGCCGTATCCACCTTCTCCGAGCCGGTACTGTCGGAGGTCGAAGCCGACGGCGGCGAGCGCCGGCGCTTCAGTCTCAGCGTGCTGCAGCTGCTGGAGAGCCGAGTCGATGAAGAGGAGGATGGCTCATGAATCTGTCAGCCGAGCTTCGTCGCCTGCGGGAACTCGACTGGCGCGAGCTGGACCTCAAGGAGTCCGGCACTTGGCCATTGCTGCTGCAGTGGCTGTGCTGTCTGATGGTGCTCGGCCTGACCCTCGCCGTGACGCACTGGTACTTGGTCGGCCCCAAGGCAGAGGAGCTGCAGCGCGCCCAGGCCGAAGAGGCGCGCCTGCTGGCAGACTACCGCAACCGCGCCGCTCAGGCGGCTCAGCTGCCCGAGATGCTCGAGCAGATGGCACGGCTCGAATCCCGCATGAGTGAGCTGATGGCGATGCTGCCTTCCGGTGCGGAGATTCCGTCGCTGATCGACAGCATCAGTGAAAGCGCTCTCGATCATCATTTGACCATCGACTTCATCCGTCTACGCGCGACCGTGGAGCGCGACTTCTATATCGAGCGCCCCTTCGATGTCCAGGTCGAGGGCGAATACCATCATATTGCCGGATTTCTCGCCAGCGTCGCGGCGTTGCCTCGTATCGTCACGCTGCATGACTTCGTGCTGGCGTCGGCCGAGAGTGGCGAGCGCCTGCGGCTTTCCATGCTGGCCCGCACCTACAGCTATCGGCCTCAGGGCGCGGAGGGGGCGCCATGAGAGTGCGCTGGCCCCTGATGGCCGTAGTGCTGCTGACCGGATGTGCCGATCCTCAGCTGGGTGAGCTGGATCGGCGGCTGAGCGACATTCGCGATAATCCGGGTACGCCGCGTCCCTTGCAGATGCCGGATGTGCCCGGGTACGAAGCGGTCCCCTATCAGGCGAGCGATCGGCGCAGCCCGTTCAGGCCTGAGCTGCCCGAACCGGAACAGGTTCAGGCGGGCAGCAGCGATCTGGCGCCCGACCCCGAGCGGGCCAGGGAGCCGCTTGAATCCCATGACCTGGAAGCGCTGCGGCTGGTGGGGATATTGACCATGAGTGGCCAGACCCATGCGCTGGTCAGGGCGCCGGGTGGCGAGGTCCACCGCTTGCGCACCGGCAACCACCTGGGACGCAATCATGGCCGCGTCGTCGGTATTACCGGCTCGACAGTTCAGCTGGTGGAGCTGGTGCCTACCGGTGGTGGTGGCTGGATGGAACGAACGACTCGCCTGGCGCTAGATGGTGGCGCCGCCAGATGATGCACGCAGTGGGGAAACAGGCAGGGGGTAGGGGAAAATGAGATACATGATGGGCACATTGATGGTGCTCTGCCTGACGATCGTGGCGACGCCTGCTCTGGCAGCGTCTGCGCTGACCGATCTCGACTTTCGCCAAGGCGAACGTGGCGAGCTGCTGATCGACTTGAGTTTTCGTGGCGGCGTGCCCGAGGTTCGCGGCTATCGGCTGGATGAGCCGGCGCGGCTGACCATCGATCTCGTCGATACGACCAACGCGCTGGAGCGGCGGCGAATCGATCTGGGCATTGGCGGCGTCGAGCAGGTCATGGCCCTCGAAGCTGGATCGCGCACGCGGCTGGTCTTCAATATGGAAGGACCGCTGCCTTACGACACGGTGCAGCGAGGCGACCAGTTGAGACTCACCATTGGCGGCCAGGCGGAGGTGCCGTCAGCGGCGGCGAGTCCTGAGCCGGTCGCTGCCCCACGGAGTGCAGCGCCTGTTTCGCCTGCCCCAAGCGGTATGCCCAGCATTGCCGATATCGACTTTCGCCGCGGCGAGGATGGAGCCGGTCGTCTGATCGTCACCTTCGACCGCGCCGGCGTCGATGCCAGGGTGCGTGAGTCGGGTCGCCAGCGCATCGTGGCTGATCTCGTCGGGGTCGATTTACCCGAGTCGCACAACCAGGTTCTCGATGTCAGCGATTTCGGCACCCCATTGCGGCGCATCACCCCGCGGGTCGGGCGCGATGGCGTGACCCTGGAAATCGAGGGCAGCGGTGAATACGCCATGCTCTCCACCCAGAGCGGGCGTCAGCTCACCATCGAGGCGCAGCCCGTCACGCAGCAGGAGCGCGATCAGCGAGTGCGCCAGCAGTTCCCCTACACCGGTGAGCGCATCACGCTTAATTTTCAGGATATCGAGGTGCGCTCGGTGCTGGCCATCATCGCCGACTTCACCGGGCTCAACCTGGTGGCCAGCGACAGCGTGACCGGCCAGGTCACGTTAAACTTGCAGGACGTGCCCTGGGATCAGGCCCTGGATCTGGTGCTCAAGAGCCACGGGTTGTCCAGCCGTCAGGAGGGCAATGTCATCATGGTGGCACCGGCCAGCGAGCTGGCCAACATCGAGCGCCAGGAGATCGAGTCGCGGGCTCAGGTCGAAACGCTGGCGCCGCTGGTTTCCGAATATGTGCAGGTGCGCTACGCCCGGGCGGAGGATCTGGCCCAGCTGCTACGGGGCGGGGATGGCTTCGGCCTGCTCACCGAGCGCGGCCGCGTGGCGGTGGATCAGCGCACCAACATGCTGCTGATTCAGGATACCGCCGACCAGATTCAGGAGATTCTGAGTACCCTGGACCAGTTGGACGTGGCGGTGCGCCAGGTGCAGATCGAGGCACGTATCGTCATCGCCCGCGACGGGGTGACTCAGCAGCTGGGGGTCAACTGGGGAGTGTCGTCACGGGGCAGCAGTCGCTTGAATCTGGGCGGTGCGTCCAGTGGGGCTCCCATCGCCGTGTATGGCGATGGCTTCACTGGCCAGCGCGACTCGCGCGGGCAGTTTACCGGCGGCTTCGAGGATCCTTCCGGCAGTCAGTTCCAGCGTGGCGGCCTCGCCGTCGACCTGGGTAGCGCCAACCCCATGACCAGCTTCGGCTTCGGCTACCTCTCGGGCGACATCCTGCTTGACCTGGAGCTGCGTGCGCTGGAGAGCGAGAACAAGAGTCAGACCATCTCCCAGCCCCGCGTCATTACGGCCAATCAGCGCAAGGCCGTGATTCAGCAGGGGGAGGAGCGGGCATTCCAGACCGTCAGCGATCAGGGGACCGAAACCGACTTCAAGGAGGCGCTACTGTCGCTGGAGGTGACGCCGCAGATAACCCCCGACAATCGCATCATCATGGATCTGGTGATCACCAACGACAGTTTCAGGGAGGCTCTGCCAGGCCAGGCACCGCCCATCGATACCAACCGTATCGAAACCCAGGTGCTGGTGGACAATGGTGAAACGGTCGTGCTGGGCGGGATCCTGACCACCGAACAGCTCAGCCGTCTGGCCAAGACGCCGTTCTTCGGCGACCTGCCTGTGCTGGGAAGGCTTTTCCGGTACAATGAAAGCAGCAACCAGAAGGTGGAGCTGCTGGTATTCATCACTCCACGGATACTCGAGGACGGCTTGGCGATTCGCTGATGCAGGATTTGCCCAATCTGATACTGATCGGCCCAATGGGGGCCGGCAAAAGTACTATCGGCCGCCTTCTGGCGGCCGAACTTTCGCGTGAGTTCCTAGACAGCGATCATGCGATCCAGGCTCGCTGCGGCGCCGATATTCCGTGGATCTTCGACGTCGAGGGCGAGGCGGGCTTTCGTCAGCGCGAGACGCAAATGATCGAGGAGCTGACCGAGCTCGAGGGCGTGGTCATTGCCACCGGGGGGGGCGCCGTGCTGCGCGAGGAGAATCGCCGCCGGCTGCGCGAGCGTGGCAGCGTGATATACCTGTTCACCACGGTCGAGCAGCAGCTCAAGCGCGTCGCCAAGGACCGTAACCGCCCCCTGCTTCAGCGACCCGATCGCGAAGCCGTGCTGCGTGAAATGTTCGATCTGCGCGACCCGCTCTATCGCGCCACTGCCGATATCGTCGTGCGTACCGACCGGCGCAGCCCGCGGGCAGTGGTCAACGAGATAGTGCGCCGCGTGCAGCGGCTGGTCGATCCTCTACAAGCCAAGGCCTGATCCATGACCATGAGTG
The DNA here is from genome assembly GCF_057473365.1 of Halomonas sp. TH-94. NCBI lineage: Bacteria > Pseudomonadati > Pseudomonadota > Gammaproteobacteria > Oceanospirillales > Halomonadaceae > Halomonas > Halomonas sp. TH-94. Next base: position 14,298 of record NZ_JBYCKL010000023.1, on the reverse strand, counting down.
AAACTCCTTCAACCCAGCGTAGCCTGCAGGTGGCGCTGGGGGATCGTAGCTATCCCATCCATATCGGCTCCGGCCTGCTGGGCGATCCCACTTGGCTCTCTCCTTATCTCGCTGGCCGCCAAGTCTTGATAGTGACCAACGACGCGGTGGCCCCCCTCTACCTCGAGCGCCTGCGTCATGGGCTGCCGAGCGAGGCCGAAGTGCGTGAACTGGTGCTGCCCGACGGCGAGGCGACCAAGACCCTGGCGTGTGTCAGCCGCATCTGGGATGCGCTTTTGGAGGCCGGTTTCAACCGTCGTTGCACGCTGGTGGCGCTGGGCGGCGGGGTGATCGGCGACATGGTGGGGTTCGCCGCAGCCTGCTATCAGCGCGGCGTGGCTTTCATCCAGGTGCCCACGACGCTGCTCTCACAGGTGGACTCCTCGGTGGGCGGCAAGACGGGGGTCAATCATCCGCTGGGCAAGAACATGGTGGGTGCCTTCTGGCAGCCCCGGGCAGTGCTGATCGATACCGACACATTGAAGACGCTCCCGGCAGAGGAGTTTTCGGCGGGGCTTGCCGAGGTGATCAAGTACGGTTTGATCCGTGATGCCAAGTTCCTGGCCTGGCTCGAAACCGAAATGTCGGCGCTGCGCAATCTCGAGCCGGAGGCGCTGGCCTGGGCCATAGAGCGCAGCTGTCAGCTCAAAGCCGAGATCGTGGCCGCCGACGAGACCGAACAAGGCGTCCGCGCGCTGCTCAATCTCGGTCATACCTTCGGTCATGCCATCGAGGCGCACCAGGGCTACGGTAGCTGGCTGCACGGCGAGGCGGTGGGCGTCGGCATGCTGATGGCAGCCGAGCTGTCGTGCCGCCTCGGGTGGCTGAGCGCTGCCGAGGTAGAGCGCAGTGCGGCCATCATCGCTTCCGCCGGCCTTCCGCTCAAGGCGCCGGTGGACATGGGTGTAGAAGACTTCCTGTCGCGGATGCGGCTGGACAAGAAGAATCTCGATGATCGTCTGCGCCTGGTTCTGCTCGAGACCCTCGGGAAGGCGGTGGTCTATGACGAAACGCCTATGCCGTTGCTCCAGGAGCTGCTGGAGGGATTTCCTCGGCGCTGAGTGCCGGGTCCAGCCGCTGGTTTGATTGCAAGGCCGTGCGAAGCGATTCGCGCGGCCTTCTGCGTTGAGCTGTCGTTGCACGCTCTCGGGCCCCGGCGGGCATTACTGAAGGTTTCGGCATCAAATCCGCATGCCTCATGCCGCATCGGCATGGGGAGAGATGTGCAAATTAGACTAAAGTCGTAGTTTTGTTGAGTGGTGTGAAAAAAACGTTTATGGACTTCGCAAGTCGTTGAACTGATGGTTTTTTTTCCGCCGCATTGTTTCCCAAGTTGCGGATTTGGTGGAAGTTTTGGGGCAAGGGGAAAGGCAGGCGATTGCATGGGGGGGCACTAAGTGTCTATGCTGGGCGTCCTTTTTCTCGCGACGACAGCTGGCTGCTGCTCCAGCCATAATAAATAAAAAACCCATTAGAATATTCCAACGCTGTCGTTTGATCAATAGTCTTTCTTTGAGGCACGCCCATGAACCGAGGCCTTCATCAACCAGGCGAGTTCCGTGACAACTGCGGATTCGGCCTGATAGCACATATGGAAGGGCAGGCGAGCCATGACCTGCTGAGAACCGCCATCGAGTCCCTTACCTGTATGACCCATCGTGGCGGTATCGCCGCCGATGGCAAGACCGGTGATGGTTGCGGCCTGCTGCTCAAGATGCCCGAGGCGTTCATGCGCGAAGTGGCCGGCGAAGCTCTGGAAGTGGAGCTTGGCGAGCTGTTCGCTGTCGGTGCCGTGTTCCTGCCCGATGACGATGCCAAGGAAGCGCGTGCCCGCGGCATTCTCGAAGGTGAGCTGCGTGCCTGTGGTCTCGTGATTCGCGGCTGGCGCGACGTGCCGGTGGATCCCTCTTACTGCGGCCCCATGGCGCGGGCCTGTCTGCCGCGCATCCGCCACCTGTTCGTCGAGCCGGGCAAGCTCGGCGATCTCGAGCGCTTCGATGTCGACCTGTTCATGGCCCGCCGGCGTGCCGAACAGATGCTGCGAGACGAAGAGGACTTCTACGTCTGCTCGCTGTCATCCCAGGTGATCTCCTACAAGGGCCTGATGATGCCGGTGGACCTTCCCACCTTCTATCAGGATCTGGGCGACGAGCGGCTGCAGACCTCCATCTGCGTCTTTCACCAGCGCTTCTCTACCAACACTGCGCCGCGCTGGCCGCTGGCTCAGCCATTCCGCCTGCTCGCCCACAACGGTGAGATCAACACCATCGAAGCCAACCGCGGCTGGGCGAACTCGCGCAAGGCGAATTTCGTCAACGAGCGGTTGCCGGACATCGCCGAGCTGGATGAGATCGTCAACACCGTGGGCTCCGACTCCTCGAGTATGGACAACATGCTCGAAGTGCTGCTGATGGGCGGCATGGAGCTGCATCGCGCCGTGCGCATGATGGTGCCGCCGGCCTGGCAGAACGTCGAGACCATGGGCGCAGAGCTGCGCGCTTTCTACGAATACAACTCCATGCACATGGAGCCCTGGGACGGTCCCGCCGGTCTGGTCATGACCGATGGCCGTCAGGCCATCTGCATGCTCGACCGCAACGGCCTGCGTCCGGCGCGCTGGGTGATCACCAAGAACGGCTACATCACCTTGGCCTCGGAGATTGGCACTTACGGATACAAGCCCGACGACGTGGTTGCCAAGGGGCGTGTGGGGCCGGGACAGATTCTCGCCGTGGACACTCATACCGGCGAAGTGCTGCACACCGCGGACATCGACGAGCGGTTGAAGTCGGCCTACCCCTACAAGCGCTGGCTGAAGGAAGAGGCACACTATCTCGAGTCGGCACTGACGGAGCTGGCCAGCTTCCAGAACATGGATGCCGACGCAGTCAACACCTGGCAGAAGATGTTCCAGGTCAGCTTCGAGGAGCGCGACCAGGTGCTGCGCCCGCTGGCCGAGAGCGGCCAGGAGGCGGTGGGCTCCATGGGGGACGATACGCCCATGGCGGTGCTGTCGCGCAAGCAGCGCCTGCTCACCGATTACTTCCGTCAGAAGTTCGCCCAGGTGACCAATCCGCCCATCGATCCGCTGCGTGAAGCGATCGTGATGTCGCTGGAAACCTGCATCGGTGCCGAGCTCAACGTGTTCAAGGCCACGCCCGAGCACGCGCACAGGATCATACTGACCACTCCGGTGCTGTCGCCGCGCAAGTTCACGGCGCTGCTCGAGCAGGATGACCCGGCCTTTACCCATCACCGCCTGTGCCTGGGCTACGACCCCGAGCAAATGGGCCTGAAGGCGGCTATCGTCGAGCTGTGCCGCCAGGCCGAAGCGGCGGTACACGATGGTAAGGTGCTCCTGGTCCTTTCCGACGCCAACCTGGAGAAGGGGCAGCTGCCGATTCATGCGGCGCTCGCAGTGGGCGCGGTACATCATCATCTGGGCAAGTTGGCGCTGCGCCCGCGTGCCAACATCGTGGTCGAAACCGGCTATGCCCGTGACGCTCACCAGATGGCCGTACTGTTCGGCGTCGGTGCCACCGCGGTATTTCCGTGGCTTGCCTATCAGGTCATGGCCGACATGCACCGCACCGGCGAGCTCACCGGCAATCCTGCGGATGCCCGCGAGAACTACCGCAAGGGCATGCAGAAGGGGCTTTACAAGATCCTCTCCAAGATGGGCATCTCGACCCTGGCCTCCTATCGCGGCTCGCAGCTGTTCGAGGCCGTTGGCCTTTCGTCCGAAGTGATCGAGCTGTGCTTTTCCGGCATGGCCTCGCGCATCGAGGGCGCCGGCTTCAGCGAGCTGCAGCTGCAACAGGAGCTGCTGGCCCGTGACGCCTGGACGCCGCGCAAGGGTATCGTTCAGGGTGGGCTGCTCAAGTACGTCCACGACCATGAGTACCACGCCTATAACCCTGACGTGATCAAGGCGCTGCAGGAGGCCGTGCAGGAAGGCGACTACGTCAAATGGAAGAAGTTTGCCCGCCTGGTCAATGAGCGACCTGCGGCCACCATTCGCGACCTGCTGGGGCTCAAGCCTGCCGAGACGGCCCTGCCGCTGGAGGAAGTGGAGAGCATCGACGAGCTGATTCCTCGTTTCGACAGTGCCGGTATGTCATTGGGCGCGCTGTCGCCGGAAGCTCATGAGGCACTGGCTCAGGCCATGAACGAGGCCGGTGGGCGCTCCAACTCAGGTGAGGGCGGGGAGGATCCGGCGCGCTACGGCACCATTCGCAGCTCCAAGATCAAGCAGATCGCCTCGGGCCGCTTCGGCGTCACCCCGGCCTACCTGGTCAACGCCGAGGTATTGCAGATCAAGGTGGCTCAGGGCGCCAAGCCCGGCGAGGGCGGCCAGCTGCCCGGTGGCAAGGTCAACGATCTGATCGCGCGGCTGCGCTACTCGGTCCCCGGGGTAACGCTGATTTCGCCGCCACCGCACCACGACATCTACTCCATCGAAGATCTGGCGCAGCTGATCTTCGACCTCAAGCAGGTCAACCCCGAGGCTCAGGTATCGGTGAAGCTGGTCTCCGAGCCCGGCATCGGCACCATCGCCACCGGCGTGGCCAAGGCCTACGCCGACCTGATCACCGTGTCCGGCTACGACGGCGGTACCGCGGCGAGCCCGCTTACCTCAATCAAGCACGCCGGCAGCCCTTGGGAGCTGGGCTTGCCCGAGGTGCATCAGGCACTGCGCATCAACGGCCTGCGCGACAAGATCCGCCTGCAGACCGATGGTGGACTCAAGACCGGCCTCGACGTGGTCAAGGCAGCGATTCTCGGCGCCGAGAGTTTCGGCTTCGGCACTGCGCCGATGGTGGCGCTGGGCTGCAAGTACCTGCGTATCTGTCACCTCAACAACTGCGCCACCGGTGTGGCCACCCAGCATCAGTATCTGCGCGACGAGCACTTCCGCGGCACCGTGGACATGGTCAAGAACTACTTCCGCTTCATCGCCGAAGAGGTGCGCGAACTGCTGGCGGTGATGGGCGTGCGCAAGCTGACCGACCTGATCGGCCGTACCGACCTGCTCGAGGTGCTGGAAGGCGCTACCGCTTCTCAGCGCAAGCTCGACCTGTCGCCGCTGCTGGTCAACGACTTCGTCCCGGCCGATGCGCCGCAGTTCTGCCAGGTTAGCCGCAACGTGCCTCATGACCCGGGCGCCAAGAACCAGGAGGTGCTGGCGGCCATCGAGCAGGCCATCGCCGACAAGAGCGGCGGTGAGTTCGCCTTCACTATCACCAACTGCGATCGCTCGGTGCCGGCGCTCTCCTCGGGCGCAGTGGCCAAGCACTACGGCGAGGCCGGGCTGGAGGATGCTCCCATTACGCTGCGCTTCACCGGGGTGGCCGGTCAGAGCTTCGGCGTGTGGAACGCCCGCGGGCTCAATCTCTATCTGGAAGGCGATGCCAACGACTATGTCGGCAAGGGCATGAACGGAGGCAAGGTGGTGCTGGTACCGCCGCGTGGCAGCCGCTTCGAAAGTCACAAGACGGCGATCATCGGCAACACCTGCCTGTATGGGGCCACCGGCGGCAAGCTGTTTGCCGCGGGCACCGCCGGCGAGCGTTTCGGCGTACGCAACTCAGGCGCCCATGCCGTGATCGAAGGAGCCGGCGACCACTGCTGCGAATACATGACCGGCGGACTGATCTGCGTGCTCGGCGAAACCGGGGTCAACTTCGGTGCCGGCATGACCGGCGGCTTCGCCTATGTGCTCGACGAGGATCGCTCCTTCGTCGATCGTTACAATCATGAGCTGGTGGAGATCCACCGGGTCAATACCGAGGCCATGGAGGCCTACCGGCGTCACCTGCGGGAGATCATCGAGGAGTTCGTGGCCGAGACCGACTCGGCCCGCGGACGCGAGATCCTCGACGACTTCAGCGAATTCGTTCGCCATTTCTGGCTGGTCAAGCCCAAGGCGGCGAGCCTTGGCAGCCTGCTTGACGAATCGCGCAGACGTCCCGAGTAAGCCGGATATCCAGGAGACACGATCATGGCCAATCGCTTGACCAGAAACGACTTTCAGTTTCTCGACGTGGGTCGCCAGGACCCGCAGAAAAAGGACGCTCGCAAGCGCGCACGTGAATTCGGCGAGATCTACGAGCCGTACAAGCCCCAGGAGGCAGCCAGCCAGTCCCACCGCTGCCTGCACTGCGGCAACCCGTACTGCGAGTGGAAGTGCCCGGTGCACAACTACATTCCCAACTGGCTGCAGCTGGTGGCCGAGGGCAACATCCTCGAGGCCGCCGAGCTCTCCCACAAGACCAACTCGCTACCCGAGGTGTGCGGTCGGGTGTGCCCGCAGGATCGCCTGTGCGAAGGCGCCTGCACGCTCAACGACGGCTTCGGCGCGGTGACCATCGGTTCGGTGGAGAAGTACATTACCGATACCGCCTTCGCCATGGGCTGGCGCCCCGACATGTCTCAGGTCGTTTGGACCGACAAGAAGGTCGCCATCATCGGGGCCGGTCCGGCGGGACTCGGCTGTGCCGATATCCTGGTGCGCAATGGCGTCAAGCCGGTGGTGTTCGACAAATACCCCGAAATCGGTGGCCTGCTGACTTTCGGCATCCCCGAGTTCAAGCTCGACAAGACGGTGATGGAGCGGCGGCGTGCGGTGTTCGAGGAGATGGGCATCGAATTTCGACTCAACGTCGAGATCGGCCGCGACATCGACTTCGACACGCTGCTTGACGAGTACGATGCGGTGTTCCTCGGCATGGGTACCTACAAGTACATGACCGGAGGCTTCCCCGGCGAGGAGCTGCCCGGCGTACACAAGGCGCTGGACTATCTGATCGCCAACGTCAACCACTGCCTCGGTTTCGAGAAGGATCCGGCCGACTACGTCTCGCTGGAAGGCAAGAAGGTGGTGGTGCTGGGCGGCGGCGACACCGCCATGGACTGCAACCGCACGGCGATTCGCCAGGGTGCGGACACGGTGACCTGCGCCTACCGCCGCGACGAGGAGAACATGCCCGGCTCCAAGCGCGAGGTGGCCAACGCACGCGAGGAGGGCGTCGAGTTCCTGTTCAATCGCCAGCCGGTGGCGGTGGTGGGAGAAGGCAAGGTAGAAGGCGTCAAGGTCGTGCGCACCCGCCTGGGCGAGCCCGACGAGAACGGCCGCCAGCGTCCCGAAGTGGTGCCGGGATCCGAGGAGATACTGCCGGCCGACGCCGTGGTCATCGCCTTCGGCTTCCAGCCGAGCCCGGCGCCCTGGTTCGAGAAGGTCGGTATCGAGCTCGACGAGCGTGACCGTGTGGTGGCGCCGGAGAAGGGCACCTATGCCTTCCAGACCACCAATGAGAAGATCTTCGCCGGTGGCGACATGGTCCGCGGCTCCGACCTGGTGGTCACTGCCGTGTTCGAAGGGCGGCAGGCCGCCGAGGGCATCCTCGACTACCTCGGTGCGTAAGCGCTGCCAGGCGCTTTGCTCCTCGATTCGCCCCGGCCATGTGCCGGGGCGTTTCGTTTTTCACCTATGCGCTCTTTTCCAGCTTCTCGACAGCTTCTAGGCTTTGAGCAGGTACATTCCGCTGAGGAGCGATCATGGACGAGACGCGAACGGATCTTGGGCTTGCCGACGCGCAGGGCGAGCCGGTGGCACCCGAGCGGCTGATCTTTGCCGACGATGGGCGCATTCCCAACAGCCGTCTGGCAACGCTGGCCTTTCGCTCGCACGGTGTGAAACCGGTGCTCGATCGCGAAGCCATCGCCCAGCGCTTCGAGCGACTGTTCGCCGAAAACGGCTGGCATCCGAGCTGGCGTGGCGGGGTCTACGATTATCACCACTACCACTCCATCGCCCACGAGGCCTTCGGGGTGCTCTCGGGCTGGGGGCGGCTGCGCCTGGGAGGCGAGCGCGGCGACGACGTCGAGCTGCGCACCGGCGATGTCCTGGTGCTGCCGGCGGGTACCGGTCATTGTCACCTCGAAGCCAGCGACGATTTCCTGCTGCTGGCGGCCTATCCGGAGGACCAGCAAGAACTCGACTTGCTGAGAGCCGACCCGGCCGAGCACGCTGCCGCGTTGACGCGCATCGCCCGGGTCTCGCGCCCCCCGCACGATCCGCTGGGTGGCGACACCGCATGCTGGTGGCCATGAGTGCGGACACTTGGCAGCAAAATTGAGCCATTGGTCGTAATCTGCTACGCTGTCGTCCCATCCTGGCGCGGCTTTCTGCCAAGCCTCACGATCACGTTTCGACAGGTTCTTCATGACACGATATATCTTCGTGACCGGCGGCGTTGTGTCCTCACTCGGCAAGGGCATTGCGTCTGCCTCGCTGGCGGCGATTCTCGAGGCGCGTGGCCTCAAGGTCACCATGCTCAAGCTCGATCCCTACATCAACGTGGATCCGGGCACCATGAGCCCGTTCCAGCACGGCGAGGTGTTCGTCACCGAAGATGGCGCCGAGACCGACCTCGACCTGGGCCACTACGAGCGCTTCATCCGTACCAAGATGACCCAGCGCAACAATTTCACCACAGGGCGCGTCTACGAGCAGGTGCTGCGTCGCGAACGTCGCGGCGATTATCTGGGTGGCACCGTGCAGGTGATCCCCCACATCACCGACGAGATCAAGCGCCGGGTCTATGCCGGCGGCGAGGGCTTCGATGTGGCGCTGGTGGAGATCGGCGGCACCGTGGGCGACATCGAGTCGCTGCCGTTCCTCGAGTCGATCCGCCAGATCAGAAGTGAGCTGGGGGCGAGCCGGGCGATCTTCATGCACCTCACCCTGGTGCCCTACATCAAGACCGCCGGCGAGACCAAGACCAAGCCCACCCAGCACAGCGTCAAGGAGCTGCGCTCCATCGGTATTCAGCCCGACATCCTGATCTGTCGCAGCGAAGTGGAGCTGGAAGAGACGGAACGGCGCAAGATTGCGCTGTTCACCAACGTCGAGGAGCGTGCCGTGGTGCCACTGCAGGATGCCGATACCATTTATCGCATCCCGCTGATGCTGCATGAGCACGGCCTCGACGAGATCGTCTGCGACAAGCTGCGCCTCGAGGCGCCCCCGGCCGATCTGACCGAGTGGGTCCACGTGCTCGATGCCAAGCTCAATCCGCTCAAGTCGATCAACATCGCCATGGTCGGCAAGTACATGGAGCTGCTCGACGCCTACAAGTCGCTCAACGAGGCGCTGATTCACGCCGGCATCCAGACCCGGGTGAAGGTCAACGTCGACTACATCGACTCCGAGATCATCGAGCGCCAGGGCACCGAGCGCCTTGCCGGCAAGGATGCCATCCTGGTACCGGGGGGCTTCGGTGAGCGCGGCGTGGAAGGCAAGATCGAGACCGCCCGCTACGCTCGCGAGAACGGCATCCCTTACCTCGGTATCTGCCTCGGCATGCAGGTGGCGGTGATCGAGTTCGCTCGCAACATTGCCGGCTGGGCAGATGCCAACTCCACCGAGTTCACCCACGATACCCAGCATCCGGTAGTGGGTCTGATCACCGAGTGGATCACCGCCGAGGGCAAGATCGAGCTGCGTGACGAGGCTTCGGATCTGGGCGGCACCATGCGTCTGGGCGGCCAGGTCTGCCACCTCGAGCCAGGCACCAAGGCCCGCGAGGCGTACGGCAGCGACGAAATTGTCGAGCGGCATCGCCACCGCTTCGAGGTCAACAATCAGTTCATCGATCGGCTCGAACAGGCCGGTTTGGTGGTTTCCGGCAGGAGCGTGGACAACTCCCTGGTGGAGATGGTCGAGCTCCCCGACCACCCCTGGTTCGTGGCCTGCCAATTCCATCCCGAATTCACCTCCACGCCACGCGACGGCCATCCGCTGTTCACCGGCTTCGTCAATGCGGCGCTGGAGCACAAGGCGGCGCGAACCCGCGCGCTAGCCCCGCATCAGGAGTGAGTCCAATGACGCTTGCGACCCCCGCCCCCGAACGTCATGTCTCCATTGCCGGCCTCACCGCCGGCAATTCTTTGCCGCTGATGCTGCTCGGCGGCATGAACGTGCTGGAGTCCCGGGATCTGGCATTGGAAGTTGCCGCCGCCTACGCCGAGGTCACCGACCGACTCGGCATCCCCTATGTATTCAAGGCGAGCTTCGACAAGGCCAACCGCAGCTCCATTCACTCCTACCGCGGGCCGGGTCTCGAAAAGGGTCTCGAAATCCTGGCCGAAGTGAAGTCTCGCTACGGTGTGCCCGTGATTACCGACGTACACGAACCGTGGCAGGCCGAGCCGGTGGCCGAAGTGGCCGATATCATTCAGCTGCCTGCCTTCCTGGCGCGTCAGACCGATCTGGTGGTGGCCATGGCCAGGACCGGCGCGGTAATCAACATCAAGAAACCGCAGTTCGTCGCGCCTCACGAAATGCGCCATATCATTCGCAAGTGCGAGGAGGCGGGCAACGATCAAGTGTTGCTTTGCGAGCGTGGCTCGAGCTTCGGGTATAATAACCTGGTGGTCGACATGCTTGGCTTCGGTGACATGAAGCAGACGGGCTGCCCGGTATTTTTCGATGTCACTCATGCACTGCAGCGGCCGGGAGGTCGGGCCGACAGCGCCGACGGGCGGCGTCAGCAGGTCGCCGAGCTGGCACGTTCCGGCGTAGCCGTGGGGCTGGCCGGAATCTTTCTCGAGGCGCACCCGGACCCAGACAACGCTCTGTGCGATGGCCCCTGTGCGCTGCCGCTGGATCAGTTGGAGCCCTTTCTGGCCCAGATGAAGGCGCTCGACGATCTGGTCAAGGGCTTTCCCGCACTGAAGATAGAATAAGACCGATTACCAGGCAGCTGCTGTATAAGCCGAGAGAGAAAAAGCGCTTTCCCATCGACTCAATCAACGCTGACTGAAAGAAAGGACAACAGAGATGACCAAGATTGTCGAAATCCACGCCCTCGAGGTGCTCGACTCCCGTGGCAACCCCACGGTTCAGGCCGAAGTACGCCTGGAGAGCGGCGCCGTTGGCGTGGCCTGCGCGCCGAGCGGTGCTTCCACCGGCTCGCGCGAGGCCCTGGAGCTCCGCGATGGCGACAAGACACGCTATCTGGGCAAGGGCGTGCTGAAGGCAGTGGAGGCTGTCAACGGCGCCATCCGCGAGCGCCTGATCGGCATGGATGCCCGCGATCAGCGGGGTCTCGACAATGCCATGCTCGAACTGGACGGCACCGACAACAAGGCCAAGCTCGGCGCCAACGCCATTCTGGCCGTGTCGCTGGCGGCAGCCAAGGCGGCTGCCAATGCCAAAGGCATGCCGCTGTATGCACATATTGCCGAGCTCTATGGCCAACCGGGTCGCTACAGCATGCCGGTGCCGATGATGAACATCCTCAACGGCGGCGAGCATGCCGACAATAACGTCGACATTCAGGAGTTCATGGTGCAGCCGGTGGGTGCGCCCAACTTCCGCGAAGGGCTGCGCATGGGCACCGAGATCTTCCATGCGCTGAAGAAGGTTCTTTCCGCCCGCGGCCTGGCCACTGCGGTCGGCGACGAGGGCGGTTTTGCCCCCAACCTGGAGTCGAACGCCGAAGCGCTTGCGGTGATCAAGCAGGCCGTTGCCGATGCCGGCTATACGCTGGGCCGCGACGTCACCCTGGCCCTCGACTGCGCCTCCTCCGAGTTCTACAAGGATGGCCAGTACAACCTCTCCGGAGAGGGCAAGTCTTTCGATGCCAACGGCTTCGTCGACTACCTGGCGGAACTGTGCGACCAGTACCCCATCGTCTCCATCGAAGACGGCATGGACGAGTCGGACTGGGAGGGTTGGAAGGCGCTGACCGACAAGCTCGGCGACAAGGTTCAGTTGGTGGGCGACGACCTGTTCGTCACCAACACCAGGATTCTCAAGCGCGGTATCGACGAGAAGATCGGCAACTCCATCCTGATCAAGTTCAATCAGATCGGCTCACTCTCCGAAACCCTGGACGCCATCAAGATGGCTCAGGATGCCGGCTTCACTGCGGTGATCTCCCACCGTTCCGGCGAGACGGAAGACACCACCATTGCCGATCTGGCAGTCGGTACCTCGGCCGGCCAGATCAAGACCGGCTCGCTGTGCCGCTCCGACCGCGTCGCCAAGTACAACCGTCTGCTGGTGATCGAAGAGCAGCTCGGCGATCGTGTGAGCTACCCTGGACGCTCGGCGATCAAGGGTCAGTAAACCGAGTTTTGAAGTAGAGCCGACGTTATCGCTGACAAACGTGTAAGAGATCGCCTACACAGAAGCGACGAACTAAGCTTAGTCGTACTAGGAAAAACCGATACTTTGCGTGTCGGTTTTTTTCTATCTCATTGTTTTTCAAGTTTCTTCAAGGGGCTCTGTCAACCGGGAATCCCAGGCAAGGTTGTCTGGGCCGCATTTGCGTCTTCTACGGGAACTGCCAGAATGCATCTGGGACAAGGCAGAGCGGGAGGCTCTCCAGCAGGATGCAACGGGATGCTTGATTCGTGGCACGCCCGGTGTGACAGGATGTCGCCTCCGGGTAGGGAAGCTGCCACAGGAGAGAGGGCGGAAGGAACCGCCCAGGGGTAATGCTGGGTGCCGGGCGGCCTTATGGGCCGCCTTTTTTTTCGTCTTTTCTCTACGCTGATTCTGCCTCGGCTCGCGGCGCTCGGTGGTCGCGCCGCTCTAGCAGTGCTCGAGGCAGGCAGGGCGGGGAAGAGCCTTCAGCGCTTCAGATGAGCCTTCAGCGCTCCAGATACTGCAGCTTGCCGGGCTTGCCGTCCCACTCCTCGGCATCGGCGGGCGAATCCTTCTTCTCGGCGATATTGGGCCAAACCTCCGACAGCTCGGCATTGAGCTCAATGAACGCTTCCTGGCCCTCCGGCAGCTCATCCTCCGAGAAGATCGCTTCGGCGGGGCACTCCGGTTCGCACAGGGCGCAGTCGATGCACTCGTCCGGATGGATCACCAGGAAGTTGGGCCCTTCGTAGAAGCAGTCCACCGGGCAGACCTCGACGCAGTCGGTGTACTTGCACTTGATGCAGTTTTCGGTGACGACAAAGGTCATGCCTGTCTCCCTCCTCTCAGCCGGGACATGACGTCCCGGTTGGTGATGTTCGGTATCAGTCTTAATCCTGAAAGTTATAAAAAACTAACTTTTTATAAGGACGGAATAATTGGACGCTTCATTCTAGTCATGGCCACCAGCCTGAGCAAGCCGCAGGCTCACTAGAGTTGCTCGCGCCAGGCATAGATCAACTCCAGGGCCTGGCGTGGCGTCAATCCGTCCGGGTCGAGACCGGCGAGAACATCGAGCAGCGGGTGCGGCGCGCTGGCGAACAGATCGCTCTGCATTGGCTTGGCGTCACCTCCGGCATCGCCGCTTTTGCCGTGGCTGCTGCGATCGACCTCCTGCTGTTCCAACTGCGCCAGCTTGTCCCGCGCCCGTGCGATGACGGACTGCGGTACGCCGGCCAACTGGGCAACCTGCAGCCCGTAGCTCTGACTGGCGGGGCCCTCTTCCACGCGATGCATGAACACGATCCCGTCGCGATGCTCGGCGGCGGTCAAGTGTACATTGGCTACGCCATCGGCATGCTCGGCCAGCGCAGTCAACTCGAAGTAGTGCGTGGCGAACAGCGTAAAGGCTCGCGTGCGGGTCAGGTGCTCGGCGCTTGCCCAGGCCAGCGACAGCCCGTCGAAGGTGCTGGTTCCGCGGCCGATCTCATCCATCAGCACCAGGCTCTGGTCGGTGGCGTTGTGCAGGATGCTGGCAGTCTCGGTCATCTCCACCATGAAGGTTGAGCGTCCGCCCGCCAGGTCGTCTGAGGAGCCGATGCGGGTGAAAATTCGGTCGATGGGGCCGATGCAAGCCTCCTCGGCGGGCACGAAGCTGCCGGTGTGCGCGAGCAAGGTGATCAGCGCGGCCTGACGCATGAAGGTCGACTTGCCCCCCATGTTGGGACCGGTGATCACCAGCATGCGGCGGCTGTCATCGAGGACCAGATCGTTGGGCACGAAGGGGGCGTCGCTGACGTGCTCCACCACCGGGTGGCGGCCGCCGCGAATCTCGATGCCCGGCGCCTCGGCGAGCTGTGGCCGCGAGAAGCCCAGCGCCTGGGCGCGTTCGGCGAAGGCCGTCAGCACGTCCAGCGCGGCCAGGGCACGACCGCTGCCCTGCAGTGCGCCAAGTTCCGCGTTCAAGGAGTCGAGCAGGCCGTCGTAGAGCAGCTTCTCACGGGCCAGCGCCCGCGACTTGGCCGACAGGGCCTTGTCCTCGAACTCCTTGAGCTCGGGAATGATGAAGCGTTCGGCGTTCTTCAACGTCTGGCGGCGCACAT
>NZ_JBYCKL010000022.1:0-16617 GCF_057473365.1 Halomonas sp. TH-94 | reverse complement strand
CTGCACGCCGCCGACGATGGACTTGGCCAGATCCACCAGGCGCTGGGAAATCCCGCCGGCGGCCATCAGGTTGCCGGCGAGAATGAAGAACGGAATTGCCATCAGCGGAAACTTGTCGATGCCGATGAACATCTGCTGCGGTACCAGCAACAGCGGCAGTCGGGTGAAGAATTCGATGCCGATGATCGAGGCCAGCATGATCGATACGGCAATCGGCACGCCGAAAGCGAACAGGATGATCAGCGACAGGCCGATGACCAGGTTCATGAGCGCGGCCCTCCCCGGTCGATGTCGTCGGCGCTCTCCGACATCGTCTGGCGCAGGTCGTGTAGCTCCACGTCGGGCGAGCCTTCGTCCAGATCGGGCCCCACCGGCTCGCGACCGGTCAGTTGGGCCAGCAGCCTGGCGAAAACGGAGACGATGGCGAAGCCGGCGCCGAGAGGAATGGCGGCATAGGCATAGGCCATGGAGATGTTCATGCCCGACATGGTCTGGTTGGCAACGCGCCGGGTCATGAGGATGCCGTAGTGGACCAGCACCGCCAGCACCAGCAGGCAGCACAGCACGATGGCCACCTCGAGTACCAGCAGCAGACGCTGCGGCACCACCTTGTAGATCGCCTCCACGGCCATCATGTAGCCACCGCGGAAGGTCGCGGCCGCGGCCATGAAAACGCACCAGATCATCGCCGTTCGCGCCGCCACCTCCGACCAGGTCGTGGGGGCATTGAAAACGAAGCGGGTCAGTACCTGATAGAAACTGAACGACACCGACACCACCAGCATGGCCACCGCCAGCACCATGGCCAGGCGCGTCAGCTGACGCTCGAAGCGGAGAAAGAGATCCACCATGGGCTCACGATTCCTTCAGGCGTGCCCCCGGCAGATGCCAGGGGCACGGTTGGGGTGCGTCCTCAGCAGCTGGCCGCCTTCTCCTGCACTCTCTCCAGCATCTCGCTGCCGTGCTGCCCGGTGAAGATCTCGTAGGCCGGCTCCACGGCCTGCTGGAAGGGGCCGATGTCGATCTCGGTATTGACCGTCATGCCGTTGTCGCGCAGCAGCGCCACCCCCTCCTCCTCGAGACGCGACACCTCGCCGCGGGTCGCCTCGGCCGACGCACGAGCCGCTTCGTGGAACCATTCGCGCTCCTCGTCGCTGAGCCCGTCGAGCAGCAGCGGCGAGCCCAGCACGGCAGCGGGTGAATAGACGTGCCCGGTGAGCGAGAGATAATCCTGCACTTCCCAGAAATTGGTGGCGACGATCACGGTGATGGGGTTCTCCTGGCCGTCCACCACGCCCTGCTGCAGCGCGGTGAACAGTTCCGGGAAAGCCATCGGCGTGGGCCGCGCACCCAGTTGGCGGAACGCCTCCTGGTGCACCTCGTTCTCCATCGTGCGCACCCTCAGCCCTTCGGCATCGCCGGGGCTGGCCACCTCGCGCCGGCTGTTGGTGAGGTGACGAAAACCATTTTCCGACCAGGCCAGGCCAACCAGGTCGTGCTGGCTCATCTTTTCCAGCAGCTCGTCACCCAGCTCGCTGTCGAGCACGCAGCGTGCCTGTTCGTAGCTCTCGAACAGGAACGGCAGGTCGAGCACGTAGGTTTCCGCCACGAAATTGCCGAGCGGACCGGTGGAGGTGATGACTACGTCGACGGTGCCGATCTGCAGTCCTTCGATCATCTCGCGCTCGCCGCCCAGCGCACCCGAAGCATACTCGTTCACCGTGAAGGCGCCGTCGCTGAGCGCTTCGAGTGTCTCCTTGAAGGCCTGGGCGCCAACGGCGTAGTGGGAGGTGGAAGAGAGCGTATGGCCCAGGCTGACCTCCTGGGCGGCCTGAACATGGGCGACCAGGGCAGTGGCGGCAATGCCGCCGATGGCGACGGTGAGCGCGTGGCGTCCAAACTGCTTTTTGATTGTTGTTTTCATCGTTGTTACCTCTCGTCGTGAAACACCTTGGTTGGCATGAGCGGCCTGCCGGGCCGCTGTGTGCTCGCTACGGGCTACGCTCCTCGATGAACGCCGTGACGATATCGCGCAGGCTCCGGTCGCCGGTGAAACCCAGCTCCCGGGCCCGGTGGGTATCGAAGCGCGCGGGCCAGCTTGCGACGATCGCCTCGATGCGCGGGTCAGGTTCATGGCGTACCCGTGCCAGCGCCGCGTCGCCGGCTACCTCACGCAGGGTCTCGAGCATCTCGGCGACGCTGACCGTGATTCCCGGCAGCATGAAGGCACGAAACGGAGCGAGCGCCTCGCTCGGCACTTCGGCACCGTGCACCAGCGCCTCGATCACCTTGGCCGGTGACATCACGAACAGGGCCAGCGAGGTGGCCACGGGACAGATGGCCCCCTCGCCGTTGAGCGGCTCGCGCAGGATGCTCGAGGCGAAGCTGGAAGCAGCGGCGTTGGGGCGCCCCGGGCGCACGATGATGGTCGGCAGTCGCAGCACGCAGCCATCGACCAGGCCGCGGCGGCTGTAGTCATTGATCAGCAGCTCGCACATCGCCTTCTGGGTGCCATAGGAGTTTTGCGGCTGCAGCGCGGTCATGTCGTCGAGCACCGCCGGCAGCTCGCCGCCGTAGGCCGCCACCGAGCTGGCCATGACCAGCCGAGTGGCGGCGAGCCCGCGTTGACGACAGCCTTCTAGCAGTGCCCGCGTGGCATCGAAATTGACGGCCATGCCCAGCTCCAGGTCGGCCTCGGCGGCGCTGCTGACCACCGCAGCGAGGTGATAGATGACCTGAGGACGCGCATCGAGTACCGCGGCCAGCGCCTCGGGCTCGGTAATGTCCAGCGCCAGCCCCACGACGTCGATCCTGTCGCTGGGCATGCGCGGGGGTTCGACCTGGTCGACCAGGGTGAGGCGCTGGATACTCTCGCCCCTTAGCTCGCCCCGCGCCAGCAGGTGGGCGGCCAGGCGCTGGCCGAGGAAGCCGGCGCCGCCGGTGATGACGATGTGCATGTCGCGTGTCCTGTTATCGATGTTCGTTGTCTTTGTAGTTGTCGCGTTCCCCGAAGAACGCACGGCGACCGCTCAGGTCGTCAGCCCGTAGTCGCGCCCCCAGCCAAGCCCCTCCCGGGTGACCGCCGCGGGCCGATACTCGCAGCCGATCCAGCCGCGGTAGCCGAGCTGTTCCAGGCGCTGAAAGATGGCGGGATAGTGCACCTCACCGACATCCGGCTCGTGGCGCTCGGGCACGCCGGCGATCTGGATATGGCCAATGGCGGCAAGCTGACGCTCCAGGTGACGAATCAAGTCACCCTCCATGATCTGGCAGTGATAGAGATCGAACTGCAGTCGGAGGTTGTCGGCTCCGACCTGCTCGAGCACCGCCATGGCCTGAGCCTGGCGCGAAAGGAAGTAGCCCGGCACATCGCGGGTATTGATCGGCTCGATCAGCAGTTGGCGTCCTACCTTGGCTGCCTCGGCGGCGGCGAAACGCAGATTGCTGACGTAGCAGGCGTGATGTCGCGCTATCGTCTCGGCATCGGCGCCGACCGGCAGTAGCCCGGCCATGACGTGGAGCCGCGGACAGTTCAACGCCTCGGCATAGCGCAGCGCCTCGACCACACCGTCGCGAAATTCCGCCTCGCGCCCTGGCAGGCTGGCCAGACCGCGCTCACCGGCGGCCCAGTCGCCCGGCGGCAAATTGAAAAGCGCCTGCTCGACCTCGGCTTCACGCAGCGCGCTCGCCAGCTGCTGCGGCTCGTGGTCGTAGGGGAATTGACACTCCACGCCGCGAAAGCCCGCCGCCGCGGCCGCATGGAAGCGATCGATGAAATCGTGCTCGGTGAACAGCAGGGTCAGGTTGGCGGCCAGTCGGATCATGATTCGTGTCTCGTTGGCGTCATTGCGTTCTTGGATCGCATGGCGGTGAGAGTCAGTCGCGCGGAAAGCGCGCTTCGAGTTGGGCGACCTGCTCGGGCGTCAGCCCACGCGGATTCTGTCCGCGCAGCAGCAGGTAGAGCTTGGCGGTCTCCTCGAGCTCTTCGGTGGCATAGACCGCCGTTTCCAGGTCCTTGCCCGCCACCACCGGGCCATGATTGGCCAGCAGCACGGCGCTGTGCTTGCCTGCCAGACCGCGCACCGCGTCGCCCAGTCCGGGGTCGCCCGGCACGTGGTAGGGCACCAGAGGCAGGCGACCCACGCGCATCACGTAATAGGCGGTGAGCGGCGGTATGCAGTCGCAGGGGTCGATGTCGGGCAGGCAGGAGACCGCTACCGAATGTGTCGAATGCAGGTGCACGATGGCGCCTGACTGAGGCCGCTCGTCGTACATGGCCCGGTGCAGGAAGCTCTCCTTGGTCGGCGCGTCGCCGTCGAGCAGACGACCGTCGCGGTCGAGGTGCGAGATGCGCGCCGGATCGAGCCGGCCCAGACAGGCGTTGGTCGGTGTCATCAGCCAACCGCCATCCTCCAGGCGTACGCTGATGTTGCCGCTCGAGCCCATGGTCAGGCCGCGGTCGAAGAGCGACTTGCCGAGCGTAGCAATCTGCTCGCGCAGGCGATGGCAGGCAGTGTCGCTCATGCTCCAACTCCACTGTCTTCGACGGTAGGCAGTGATTGGAAGGCGCGCAGGAAGAAATCCTCACCACCGAAGTTGCCCGACTTCAGCGCCAGCGACAGCGGCGCCTGGCGGCAGGCCAGAGTGGCCTGAGTCCAGGGCACGCCGGGGTCGATCTGCTCGCCGATACGCAGGGCCCGCACGCCCAGCGCCGACACCACGGCCCCGGCGCTTTCGCCGCCGGCAACGACCAGGCGCCCCACGCCCTCCTCGACCAGCGCCACCGCCAGCCAGCCCAGCGCATGCTCTACCAACTCTCCCGCATGGTCGCGGCCGAGCGCCGCCTGGAATCGCCTGACCCGTTCGGCAGGCGCCGAGGCGTAGATCAACACCGGTTCGCCTTCGGCGAGACGCTCCCGGGCGAACGCCAGCGCCTCTTCCAGATGGTCGTCACCCTCAGCCAAGGCCAGCGGGTCGAGGCGAAAGCCGGTATGGCGCTTGAGGAAGGTCTCGATCTGCGCCAGGGTAGCGCGTGAACAGCTTCCCGAAAGTACCAGGGCGCCACCCGAGGCAGGCAGCAACGTCCCCGCTTCGGCAACGTCGGCCAGCCAGCCGCGGCGACTGTACTGCGCTGGCAGGGCTTGCCCCAGCCCGGAACCTCCCGTGACCAACGGCAGGTCGACGACCGCCTCGGCGATGATGTCCAGGTCGGCCTCGTTCAAGGCGTCACAGACCACCTGCCGCACGCCCCGCGATGCCAGCGCATCGATGCGCGCGCGAACGGCCTGAGGCCCTTGCTGAACCTCATGCCAGGCCAACAGACCGACCGATGACTCACTTTGCCGAGCCAGCACCCGCACCAGATCGGCATCGCGCATGGGGGTCAGGGGATGATGCTGCATGCCACTCTCGTTGAGCAGACGATCGCCGACAAAGAGATGGCCCTGATACACGGTGCGACCATTGACCGGAAAAGCCGGCACCATCACCGTGCAGGCCGCATCCAGGCGCTGCAACAAGAGTTCGCTCACGGGCCCGATATTGCCCCTGTCGGTCGAGTCGAAGGTGGAGCAGTATTTGAAGAAGATCTGCTGCGCGCGCTCGGCGCACAGCCACTCGAGCGCATGCAGCGAGTCGCGCAGCGCCTCGGGCACCGGACAGGAGCGCGACTTCAGCGCGATTATCACCGCATCGATCTGCTCCGCTCCCTCGACCAGCTCGGCCAGGGGACGCTCGGGCACGCCGATCAGCTGCACGCACTGCATGCCTCCACGCACCAGATTGTTGGCCAGGTCGGTGGCTCCGGTGAAGTCGTCGGCAATGGCCCCCAGCACGATCGCCATGCTCAAGGCCCTCCGTCGTTGGCCGCCTCGGGCAAGGCGATGCCGCTGAGACGCTGGTAGACCTTGATTACCGCCGAGTCGTCCTCGCGACCGAAGCCGGCCCCCTTGGCGGCGGTGAACTGCTGCAGGGCGCTGGCGGCGATGGGCGTGGGCATGGCCAGCTCGCGGCCGGTGTCGTGCACGATGTTGAGATCCTTGACGAAGATGTCCACTGCCGAGAGCGGGGTGTAGTCGCCCGCCAGGATATGCGGCACACGATTCTCGAACATCCAGGAGTTGCCGGCGGAATGGGTGATCACCTCGTAGACGCGACGCGGCTCCAGCCCCATGCGCACTCCCAGCGCCACGGCCTCCGCCGCGGCGGCGATATGCACGCCGGCCAGCAGCTGATTGACCAGCTTCATGCTCGAACCGACCCCCGGCGTATCGCCCAGCCGATGCACGGTTTCGGCCATGGCATCGAGCACCGGAGCCGCCTTGTCGAAGGCCGCAGCGCTACCGGAGGCCATGATCGAGAGCCGCCCCGCACGCGCCTTGGCCGCTCCGCCGCTGAGCGGCGCGTCAAGCATCAGCAGGCCGCGCTCGGCCAGCCGCGACCCCAGCCGCTCGGCCAGGCTCGGCGCCACGGTGGCGCACTGCATCACCAGCGTGCCGGGCGCCAGGGCCTCGACCAGCCCCTTTTCGCCGAACAGCACCTGTTCGACCTGGGTGGAATTGACCACCACCACCAGGACCACATCGCATTGCGCAGCGAGCGCGACCGGGGTATCCACGCAGTGCCCGCCGACGTCTTCGAAAGCGCGCCGGGCCGGCTCGGCAACGTCGCAGCCAATCACCGTCAGGCCGCTCTCATGCAGCGCCGTGGCCGTGCCCAGCCCCATGGCGCCGAGGCCGATGACGCCCACCCTGGGTGTTGCCGTATCCTCGCTCACCGCCGCTCTCCCGTTCGCCCTACTCGCCCCCGCCTGCGGCGCGCAGCATGTTTCGTTGACGGTTTTCAGTGGCCGAAGCCAAAATGTTAGCGCTATCATGATAGCGCTAACATCGTTTTAGTCGATTCATCACTCGGCGACAAGGCGACCCCAGAAGGATACGACCAATGTCTAACGAAGAGCCTTCATCACGCCGACGGCGCGGTTCGGAACAGCCCACGCTAAAGCAAGTGGCCGCTGCTGCGGGGGTTTCGGCGATTACGGTATCGCGCGCCCTCAACGCGCCGCAGCAGGTCAACGAAAGGACCCGTGAACGCGTACTCGCCGCAGTGGAGCGCCTGGGATACGTGCCCAATCTGGTGGCAGGCAGCCTGGCCTCGTCGCGCTCGCGCTTCATCGCCGTGATCGTGCCCTCTCTCGCCAACAGCGTCTTCATCGAGGTGATCCAAGGGTTGCAGGAGGCCTTCGAAGCCAAGGGCTACCAGATCCTGCTGGGCAACACCGATTACGACGTCGAACGCGAGTATCAGTTGATTCGAACCTTCCTCGGCTGGTCCTGCTCGGCGCTGGTGACCGCCGGCCTGCGTCACAGCGATGCCTGCCGCAGCCTGCTGGAGCATTGGGACAAGCCGATCATGGAGGTCATGGAACTGGGCGAGGCCCTGGATCTGAACGTGGGATTGGACCATACCGAAGCCGGTCGCTGCATGGCGCGACATCTGCTAGAGCGGGGCCACCGTCGCGTACTCTTCGTCGGCGCCCGCATGGCCAGCGACTATCGCGCCGGCATGCGCTACTCGGGCCACCACGAAGTACTCGAGCAGGCCGGCCTCGGCGCGCCACTGCTCGAACTCGCCCAGGGCGGCCTCGACGCCGGCGCATTGGGGCTGCAGCAGGCGCTCGCCGAGTACCCGGATATCGACGCCATCCACTTCGCCAACGACGATCTGGCCACCGGGGCCCTGCTGCACGCGCAGCGGCTGGGCCTCGACGTGCCGCGGGAGCTGGCCATCGCCGGATTCAATGGACTGCCATTGGGTCAGCACGTCACCCCGCGCTTGACCACCATCCGCTCGCCGCGGCAGGCCATGGGGGAGCTTGCCGCCACGGAGGTGATACGCCGCCTCGAGGGTCAGCGCCTTCAGCGTCGTCAGCACGATGTCGGCTTCGAACTGCTGGTAGGTGAGAGCACCTGAATGTGCCCACTTGGTCAAAGTTAACGGCACATCTATGCTGAAGCCATGCCCCCATGCAGGCCGCGCTCCATGTCCCGCAAGGTTCTTCTTCCCCTCGTCCTAACGCTTGCGTTCTTGCTGCTGGGATTGCTGGTATTGCTGTGGCAGTGGCTGGCCAGCCGCGACATGTTCGATGCCAACACGCTATTCCTGATGCTGCAGGGAACGCTGGCCTGGCGCGATGCCCCCTGGGCCGGCGCCGTTGTGGTGGCGACTTTTCTTGCCGCCTCGCTGACCCTGTTCCCGTTGAGCGTGCTGGTGGTGCTGGCCGGCCTGCTGTTCGGCCCCTGGTGGGGATTCGTCTATTCGCTGATCGGTACCCTCGTCGGCTCCATCGCCACCTTCTGGCTGGGCCGCTGGCTCGGGCACGATGCGCTGGTACGTTACGGCGGCACTCCAGTAAAAAAGATGTCGCGTTACCTGGCCGGACGCGGCGTGCGCACCATGACCATCCTCAATCTACTGCCCCTGGCTCCCTTCACTCTTACCAACCTGCTCGCCGGCGCCTTTCACATCCGTTTTCGCGACTACATGCTGGGTACGCTGGTGGGAGCCACCCCGGGGCTGGCCGGCATCATCCTGCTCAGCACCCAGCTCGGCACGCTACTGACCGCCGAGGACCGCCGCGAGCTGGCTTGGGCGGCCGGCGGTATCGCCGCGGGCCTGGCGCTGCTCTATGGGCTGAAGCGCTATGCCAATGCCCGCCAGCAGCGCCGCCGCTCATGAGTCCCCGCCTATTCCACCCGAGGCATGGGGGGTATCCTGCCCGGCAGGTGAGTTTCGAGAAACGCCACGAAAGCGCGAATGCGCGCCGGCACGTGGCGCCGCTGAAGATAGACGACATGGAAGTCGGCACGCACGCCTTGCCAATCCGGCAGCAGTTCGACCAGCCGGCCGCTCGCGAGATAGCGGTGAATGTCCCACCAGGAACGCAGCACTATGCCGTGCCCCTCCAGGGCCAGTTGCACGATCACCTCGCCATCGTTGCTGGAGAGCAGGCCACCGACCTTCACCGTCTGCTCTGATTGCCTCTCCCCCCGATGGTGAAACCGCCATACCCCATAGTCGCTGTCGTTCTCTCGCAGAACCAGGCAAGGGTGCGCGGCGAGATCGGCCGGTACCGTCAACGGCGCCATGCGCGCCACGTAATTGGGAGCGGCGCACAGCACGCGAC
The DNA here is from genome assembly GCF_057473365.1 of Halomonas sp. TH-94. Taxonomy (NCBI): domain Bacteria; kingdom Pseudomonadati; phylum Pseudomonadota; class Gammaproteobacteria; order Oceanospirillales; family Halomonadaceae; genus Halomonas; species Halomonas sp. TH-94. The sequence continues at coordinate 7,433 of NZ_JBYCKL010000022.1, read as the reverse complement.
GATTGGCCAGGAGGCGTCGCGCCACCAGCCGTGAATCGGGCGGCTCGCCCACCCTGATGCCGATATCGAACCCCTGCTCCCCCAAGCTCAGGGGGAAGTTGGACAGCTCCAGCAAGGCTTCGACCCCAGGATGAAGCGCACAAAACTGCGACAGCATCGGCGCCACGTGGCGTCGGCCAAAGCCGAAGGTAGCATTCACCTTGAGCGGACCCGAGAGCGCCGCCCGCTGCTCGCTCAATGCCTCCTCCAGCTCGGCGAGCTCTTCGAGGATGGCGGAGCCCCGCGCCAGGTAGCGCTCACCTTCCGCTGTCAGGCTGAGCCGGCGCGTGGTGCGGCTGGCCAGCTCAACGCCTAGCCGTGCTTCGAGCTGCTTGAGTCGCTTGCTCACCGCCGACAGCGACAGGCCCAGCTCGCGTGCCGTACCCGTCAGGCTGCCCGCCCGAGCCAACTGCTGAAAGAAGGCGAGATCGTCGAGCTGTGCCACACCACTCTCCACTGTCGTTCAACAATACCTTTCCATTCAGCCTGATTATTCCCATCGAGCCAAGGACTAGACTGGGTGCAGACAAAGATTCGGAGGAAGCACCCATGTTCGAGGGGTTCCGCACATTCGACATCGCCCATGACGGGATACGCATCCACGGTCGCATCGGCGGCTCGGGTCCGCCCCTGCTGTTACTGCACGGCCACCCACAGACCCACGTGATCTGGCACCGCTTGGTCGAACCGCTGGCACGCCGCTTCACCGTGGTGACTACCGATCTGCGCGGCTACGGCGACTCCTCCAAGCCGCCCGGCAAACCCGATCACGCCAATTACAGCAAGCGTGCCATGGCCGAAGATCAGGTCGCCGTAATGCGCGAACTGGGCTTCGAGCGCTTCTTCCTCTGCGGTCACGACCGCGGCGGACGGGTCGCCCACCGCCTGGCGATGGACCACCCCGCGGCGGTGGAAAAATTGATGCTGCTCGATATCGCCCCCACGCTTGCCATGTACGAGCAGACCGATCGCACTTTCGCCACCGCCTACTTTCACTGGTTCTTTCTGATCCAGCCCTCACCGCTGCCCGAAACCCTGATCGAGGCCTCGCCCACCGATTACATCACCCGCACCATGGGCGGACGACACGCCAGCCTCGACGCCTTCGATCCGGCGGCCATCGCCGAGTACCAGCGCTGCCTGGCCCAGCCCGGGGCGGCCCACGCCCTGTGTGAGGACTACCGTGCCAGCAACGGCATCGATCTTGAACACGACCGCGCCGATCGCGATGCGGGTCGCCGTATTACCTGCCCCGTCAGTGTGCTGTGGGGCGAGCACGGCATCATCGAGCGCTGCTTCGACCCACTGGCGGAGTGGCGCGCCGTGGCCGAGCGGGTGGAGGGCGAGTCTTTGCCCTGCGGCCACTACATTCCCGAAGAGGCGCCGGGAGTGCTGCTCGACCGCCTCACGCGTTTCATGACCCACGACTGATTCTCAACCCAGGAGGAGCCACCATGACTCATCGCATCGCCGTCATTCCCGGCGACGGCATCGGCAACGAAGTGATGCCGGAAGGCCTGCGCGTGCTCGAAGCCGCCGCCCAGCGCTTTGGCATCGACCTCGAGCTGACCCACTTCGACTTCGCCTGCTGCGACTACTACGAAAAGCACGGCCAGATGATGCCCGACGACTGGTTCGAGCAGCTCAAGGATTTCGACGCCATCTTCTACGGCGCGGTGGGCTGGCCCGACACGGTGCCGGACCATATCTCGCTGTGGGGTTCGCTGCTGCAGTTCCGCCGCCAGTTCGATCAGTACATCAATCTTCGCCCATGTAAGCTGCTGCCCGGCATCAAGAGCCCGCTGGCTGACCGCAAGCCCGGCGATATCGACTTCTATGTCGTGCGCGAGAATACCGAGGGCGAGTACTCCAGCGTCGGCGGCAAGATGTTCGAGGGCACCGAGCGCGAGGTGGTGATTCAGGAGACGGTGATGACCCGCTACGGCACCGACCGGGTGCTGAAGTTCGCCTTCGACCTGGCCCAGAGCCGGCCGCGGAAGAAGCTCACCTCGGCTACCAAGTCCAACGGCATCGCCATCACCATGCCGTGGTGGGACGAGCGAGTGGTGGCGATGTCGAGCCACTATCCCGAAGTCAACGTCGACAAGTTCCACATCGACATTCTCACCGCCAACTTCGTCATGCACCCCGACTGGTTCGACGTAGTGGTGGCGAGCAACCTGTTCGGCGACATCCTCTCCGACCTGGGCCCGGCCTGCACCGGCACCATCGGTGTGGCGCCCTCGGCCAACATCAATCCGGAGGGCAGGTTCCCCAGCCTGTTCGAGCCGGTTCACGGCAGCGCACCGGATATCGCCGGCAAGGGCATCGCCAATCCCATCGGCCAGATCTGGTCCGGCGCGATGATGCTTGAGCATCTGGGCCACAAGGAAGGCGCCGAGGCCATCATCGACGCCTTCGAAGCGGTGTTGGCACAAGCCGACCCGAGCGTGCTGACGCCGGATGTCGGCGGCCGGGGCACCACCGAGACGCTGGGCAAAGCCATCGCCGAACGCCTTGTAAAGTGAAGCGTCGAGCCTGGGCTTCGCACCGATCTCAGGGCCGGCCTCAGCAATGGCCGGCTTGTTTGCTTTACCAAACTATGCCTAAACCGGCACCAGAACCGCTTCGAATGAAACAGAAATATTCCAGGGTGAGTTCTTGCACCGTTTTGGTTACCAGACGGTAACCGGCGGCCTCGGTAGCTTCGAAGTCGACTAGCCTGAAAGTGCAAGCTCGTAAGGGCAAAGCGTAATTAAAGGAGGAACGGCATGAAAAGGACAGCAATCGCCATCGCAGTAGGCGCCCTGAGCACGGGTCTCAGCTACGGCGTCATGGCCCAGGAAGAAGAGGCACAGCTGGGCGAGCAGCAAGGCGTCGAGGAGCAAGAGCAAGCGGGCGAGTCCGGCGAAACCGGCTTCGACCCACAGGGCCAAGGCCAGCAGCCTTATGGCGACGACGACAACGGTAATGACGACGGCTTAGACAACGCCGACGACAATGCCACTGCCAACGTTCAGGCAGGCGAGACCGACGTACAGGTCGACCAGGAGCCGGCCGAGATAGAAGTCGAGCAGGAACCGCCCGAAGTCACGGTGGAACAGCAAGCGCCCGATGTGACCATCGAGCAGCCCGATCCCGACGTACAGGTGGACCAGGCCGAGCCCAATGTGACCATCGAGCAGGAAGGCGAAGCGGACGTTCAGGTCGAAGAGGCCGAGGATGCCAGCGCCGAGATTCGTCAAGCGGACGATGAGGACGCCGACGACCAGCGTGATGAAGATGGTCAGGATCAAGCCAATCGCGAAAGCATCGAAGTCAGCGAGCTGGAGAACCGCGATGTCGTCAATCAGGACGGCGAGGAGCTCGGCGACATCGATCGCGTGGTACGTCATATCGAAAGCCAAGATACCTACGTGATCGTCACCGAAGGCGGCTTCCTCGGCTTCGGCGAGGATGAAATGGCCTATCCGATCGAGAATCTGGAGATTCGTTCCGAAGGTGAGGTCGTACTGCAGTCGCAGAGCGGCGAACGCTCTACCGATGAGTTCGATGACGACGACTACGAAGAGCTCGACGGTGACGAGCAGATCGAAATCAATCGCGTGGATTGATCGAACTCGATCTTGCGGCTAACCGCCAAATGAAAGGCACGGCTTGTCCGTGCCTTTTTCATGCGCGAGAGCCGCTACTAATCGCGCAGACTCTGCCACTCTCCCTGCAGCACCCGCACCTTGCCCATCGCGAGATTGTCACGCAGGTTGCGTCCCATACGGACGAAATCCGTGCCGAATATCAGTGCCGGGCCGGGCCGTTGGGGCGTATCCACAGGCGTTACGCTCTGGGCACTCTCACGCTGGCCATGAGCCTGCCGCCAAGCCAATGCCGTGTCGGTCACGTCGGTGATTCGCCGCGCTTCGAATCCGCACAGCGCCATGGCACGTTCGAGCTGCTCGCGGCTGCGAAGATGGCTGGTGGCGGCCGTTCGCGCCCAAGGAACGGGCAGGGCAAGCGGCTCCGGGTTATCGCCTGCCACGACCTCGTGCAGGAGCACTCTCCCACCGGGCGCCAGCAGTCGCTGCCACTCCGCCAGTACTTTCGGCACGTGAGGCATGTTCATCAACGCGTGTTGGCACCACACGACATCGCAGCTAGCCTCGCCCAACGGAACGCTGGCGGCGTCGGCGCAAATGAACTGTGTGCGCTCGGCAAGGCCGGTCGCCCTGCTCAGCCAGGCCGCCACCTCGACGAAGGCCGCCGTGATGTCGACCCCAATCACCTGACAGCCGTATTCAGCGGCAAGCAGGCGGCTGGCCCCGCCAGTGCCACAGCCGACATCGAGCACGCGTTCGCCGCCCTGCAGCCCCCCCAGGGCCGCCAGACAACGGCTGGCACTGCGCCCCCCCAGATGGAGCTGGTCGATCCCAGCCACATCATCGACACTCAAACGCTCGGGGTCGCATCCGGCGCTCTGAAACGCTTCGCGCAACCTGGCCATCAGGACGCGCCCCTCAAGCGCGCTTGCCGCATCGTAATGCTCAGTCAGTCGCCGGGAATGGTCTTGCGTGTCATCGGTGTGAGCGGGTGGCATGGCGGGCTCCTCGCCGTCAAAATGAGAGGATGCCAGCTTAGGCTGCGCTCGCGCCCGCCCCCATTGGCCAAAGGTCGTCATCCATGTCGGAGACAGCATGAGTAAATCTATTGGCAGGACCGCTCCCATCATCGGCTGCCTGCTGTTGGTTGCCTGTACCGGCTCCCCCAAGGGCACGCAGCCGGTGTCTGGCTTCGAACTGGAGCGCTATCTGGGCCAATGGTACGAGATCGCCCGCTTCGACCACTCCTTCGAGCGCGGCCTGGACTGCGTAACCGCCGAGTACACCATGCGGGAGGATGGCGGAGTGCGCGTCGTCAATCGCGGCGTCAATCTGGAGACGGGCGAAGTGGACGAAGCCGAAGGCCGCGCCTACTTCGTCAGAGACGAGAGCGTTGGGCACCTCAAGGTGAGCTTCTTCGGCCCCTTCTATAGCGGCTATAACGTTCTCGCCTTGGATGAGGACTATGGCTGGGCGCTGGTGTCGGGCCCCAGCAGAGACTATTTGTGGATACTGTCTCGCGAACCTGAGCTCGACCCCGATCTCCACGCCAACCTGGTCGAACGTGCCGAGCGCATGGCCTTTCCAGTGAACGAGTTCCTTCGGGTCGAGCAGGGCGAGCGCTGTGAACGCTGGCGTTGAGGCCAGTTTCAATATCGCACCCGAGCTTTCACCAGCCCGACCCGGGGGCTTGTGATATCACCTTGGTCACAGGATGGTGGCCAAGGATTTCTCATCGTATTCACCACCTCCCGGACCCACCATGCTGTCGGAATGGATCGAACTCAGCCTGGAAGACGCAGCCCCCAAGACGCTCAGCGGCGTGCTTCCCGGCGGCACCTATACCTTGCATGCAGCGGGTATTGTCGAACTGACTCCCGACGTCGTCCGCGACGAAGCGCGAGCCTGCATCCTTTCCGTAGGCATTCATGGCAACGAGACCGCCCCCATCGAGCTGCTGGGTGAGTGTCTGGCTCGTCTCGAAGCGGGGCTGTCGACGCTTGGCGCACCGGTGCTTGTCGTGCTTGGCAACCTGGAAGCGATCCGCATGGCCAAGCGTTTCGTCTCCACCAACCTCAATCGCCTGTTTCGCCGCGACCTGAACGAGACCGGTATGGAGCCGGATCGCGCGCGAGAACTGATGGCGGTCGTGGATGACTTCTTCGCTCGTCAGTCCAACCTCAAGCGGCTTCACTACGATCTGCACACGGCGATTCGTGACAGCCGCTTCCCACGCTTCGTGGTAGAGCCCTATACCGACGCCATCACGACCCGCCACGAACAGTGGCACTGGCTCGCCGCGGCGGATATCCAGGCGGTGCTGCACCAGCATCAGCACAGCTGGACCTTTTCCCACTATTCCAAACATTACCATCAGGCCCAGGCCTTCACCCTGGAGCTGGGGCGCGCGCTGCCGTTCGGCCACAACGATCTGGCTCCGTTGGCCCCCATGGCCCGGCTGCTCGATGCCCTGCTGGAGGGCCGCGAACCGAATGGCGCTGCCCCGTCACGCATGAAGTTCTTCCGCGTGGCCCATGAGCTGATGCGTCGGTCCGCCGACTTCCGCCTGTGCTTCGCCGACGACACGCCCAACTTCACTGAGTTTCCGCCCGGCACACGCCTCGCCGAGGATGCCGAGGCGGGGGACTTCGTCGTCGGCGACGAACCGCTCAGCGTGGTGTTTCCCAACGCGGCGGTGGAGCTCGGCGCACGCGCCGCGCTGCTGGCCCGGCCGGCTACGCCGCCCGATTGAGGGTGCCGGCCCGAGACAAGCCGAAATACCGCAAGATTGACTGCTTCACAACAATAACCAGGAGTCTCCCATGCATCGTCACACCCATCACATCGACCCACGAACCATGTCGCGGCAATGCGAACGCTCTGCCCAAAGCCTCCAGGCCTGTTAGAATCGCCCCTTTTTTCGTGCCTGCCGATTGAACCGGCCCGTCGCTAGCGGCGACCCGTCCTGACCTGGAGCCCGTCCCATGGCCGATACCCCGATCCCACTCGAAGTGCGCAACATCAAGAAGCGCTTCGGCGACACCGAAGTCCTCAAGGGCCTCTCCCTCGAGGCCAGAAAGGGCGACGTGATCACCCTGATAGGAGCCTCCGGCTCCGGCAAGAGCACCTTCCTGCGCTGCATGAACCTGCTGGAGCAGCCCGACGAAGGCGACCTGATCGTGCATGGCGAGGAAATCCGCTTCAAGCACACCAAACACGGTCGCGAACCCGCCGACTGGAAGCAGGTGGTGCGCATGCGCGCGCGGCTTTCCATGGTGTTCCAGAGCTTCAACCTGTGGTCGCACATGACGCTGCTGGAGAACATCATCGAGGCCCCGGTTCACGTGCTCGGTAAATCCAAGAAAGAGGCCCTCGAGCACGCCCGCGCCCTGCTCGAGCGGGTCGGCCTGACCGCCCGGGCGGACGCCTATCCGGCGCAGATGTCCGGCGGCCAGCAGCAGCGCGGCGCCATTGCCCGGGCGCTGGCCATGGATCCCGAAGTGATGCTGTTCGACGAGCCCACCTCGGCGCTCGACCCGGAGCTGGTCGGCGACGTGCTCAAGGTAATGCGCGACCTGGCCGAGGAAGGCCGCACGATGGTGGTGGTGACCCATGAGATGGGCTTCGCCCGCGACGTCTCCAGCCAGGTCATCTACCTGCACCAGGGCCTCGTCGAAGAAGCCGGCCCGCCCCAGGAGGTACTGGTCAATCCCACCTCACCCCGGCTCAAGCAGTTCCTGGCGCCGAAGTATTGAGGGTTCCCGCATGATCGATCTACATGGCTACGGGCCGCGACTGCTG
>NZ_JBYCKL010000021.1:0-7668 GCF_057473365.1 Halomonas sp. TH-94 | reverse complement strand
CGTCGTCCTGGCGGTGGGCGCCCGGCGTCCAGGTTTGATCGTCCACGCTGTTGATGGCATTGGCGAAGTCGGCCACCAGGTCGTAGCGGATACGCAGGCTCGGATTGACGGTGTATACCCCGCCCAGGCCGGCCTCGGCGCGAAAGGCCCAGAGGTCGAGATCCCGGTCGCGGACGTCGAGCACGCCGCCGGTCACGTTGCCGGAGAAGGTGGGGCCGTTGTGATGGGTATCGGCCAGGGCCTGGCCGGTAGCAGCCGCGGCCAGGGCGAAAGCGAGAGGCGCGAGGGTCAGTCGTTTGAGCGTTGTCATTTGTGTTCCCACTGGTGTGCGAGTCGTTGTTGTACGGGCGTGTGAACCATCTTTGGTTCGCAATGCGAACATAAATGCGCATTACGAAATTTACGCTAGTGGACAGCAGATACGACAGGCAACCATGCCAAAGTTGTAACGTGGGAATAACAGAGAGGAGATCGCGAAAAAAACGCTTTTGTCAAAAGAGGTTAATCATGAAAAGCGGCCTATATCGAAAGTTCATATAGAGCATATAAGCCGCTTTTATCCGAATGCCGATTGCCGGTTTTTCCGGCTTATCATGGCCCGGTCTCTTCGGCGAGAGTGAGATCGAGAGATGCGATGGCTTGCGCAATCGTATTGCAGAACCAGCGCTGCGCCGGCGAATGGAATGCTTGAGACCGCCAATAAAGGGATATGTCGAAATCGGGCACCTGGAACGGCAATGGATGAATGCATAGCTCCCCATCGGCGGCGAACTGCCGGGCGATATGGACCGGAACGATGCCGAGCAAATCGTTCTGACGAAGTATCTTGGGCAGTATGAGGAAGTGAGGAACTTCCAGACTGACCTTTCTTTCGATGCCCAGCTCCTGCATCTTCTCTTCCGCCAGGCTGTGCCCCGAGGTGCTGGCCACCACCACATGGCGAGACGAGGTGAAGGTTTCCAGGTCGAGTGGCGCGGCATGGAAGGCGGAAGGCCGCCCCAGGCAGACGTAGCGATCCTGAGCGATGACATGGCGCTCGATACTCGACGACTTGATCGGCCGGCTGCAGATCACGGCATTGACCTTGCCATTGATGAGCCATTCGTCGGCGCGATCGATCCGCAAGGGGATCACTTCAAGCTCCACCTCCGGGGCCTGGGCGTGCAGATGCTGGAGGATGATGGGCAGGAAGGAGGCCTCGCCCAGGTCGGTCAACGCCAGCCGGAATCTCAGGCGGCACTGCTCGGGCGTGAAATGCTGACGGCTCTCGATGGTGTTTTCCAGCTGCTGCAGCGACTCCTTGAGAGTGGGATAGAGCTGCCGGGCCGTCATGGTCGGTTCCATGGCCTGATGCGTGCGAATGAACAGGCGGTCATCGAAGAGTTCGCGCAGGCGTGACAGTGCATAGCTCACGGAAGGCTGCGTCACGTGCAGCCGCTCCGCCGTGTGGGTGACGCTACCCGTCTCGTAAAGAATGACGAATACCCGGATCAGGTTCAGGTCTGGTAACGACATGAGCGCTCTCGTTTGTTGGCGTTTTGTTATCGAGGATTATCGGCCACCATAACCCGCTCTAGCCGAATAGAGAATATCTATTTATCGTAGAAAAAGTATCGATTTGCTTGATGATGGGTGCAGTCTCTAGCGTGTAAGAACGCACCGCACAAGGATAAGGAATCAAGCATGCCGAGCGTTCACGCCGTCACCTATTCGCTCCTGCGTCGTCAGGGCATCACCACCGTTTTCGGCAACCCCGGTTCCAACGAACTGCCGTTTCTCAAGGGCTTTCCCGAGGATTTTCGCTATGTGCTGGGGCTGCATGAAGGCGTGGTGGCGGGGATGGCCGACGGCTATGCGCTGGCCAGCGGGCGGCCGGCGTTCATCAACCTGCACGCGGCCGCAGGTACCGGCAACGCCATGGGCGCGCTGACCAACGCCTGGTACTCCCACTCGCCGCTGGTGATCACCGCCGGGCAGCAGGCACGCTCGATGATCGGCGTGGAGTCGATGCTGGCCAACGTGGATGCCCCGCAGCTGCCCAAGCCACTGGTGAAGTGGAGCTACGAACCGGCCTGCCCGGAGGACGTGCCACGGGCGCTGAGCCAGGCGATTCACAGCGCCTCGCTGCCGCCGCGGGGGCCGGTCTATGTCTCGATCCCTCACGACGACTGGGATCGCGAAGCGGGCGACGATGCCGCGCTGGTGGTGGAGCGCGAGATCGACCACGCCGGCGTGCCCTCGGCTGCGCAGCTCGAGCGCCTGGCACTGAGGCTCAACGCCGCCGAAAATCCGGTACTGGTGCTGGGTCCCGAGGTCGACGCCCGCCAGGCCAACGGGCTGGCCGTGGAGCTGGCCGAACGCCTGCGCTTGCCGGTATGGGTGGCGCCTTCCGCCTCGCGCTGCCCGTTTCCCAATCGCCACCCCTGCTTTCGCGGCGTGCTGCCGGCGGCCATTGCCGGCATTACCGCCCACCTGGAAGGGCACGATCTGATCGTCGTCGTCGGTGCCCCGGTGTTCCGTTATCACAAGTACGCCCCGGGACGTTATCTGCCCGAAGGGGCGGGCTTGGTGCATGTCACCGGCGATGCCAACGAGGCGGCTCGCGCCCCCATGGGCGATGCCCTGGTGGGCGACGTTCACGCCACCCTCGAGGCGCTGCTGCCGTGCATCGAACAAAGCGCACGGGCCTTGCCCGAGCCGCTGCCTAAACCGGCATCGGCAGAGGATGGCGAGGGGTGCCTGGCGCCGGCCAACGTATTCGATACCCTGGATGCCCTGGCGCCGGAGGATGCCATTTACGTGAAAGAGTCGACCTCGACGGTGGAGATCTTCTGGGAGCGTGTCGGCATGCGTGAGCCCGGCAGCTACTTCTTCCCCGCAGCGGGCGGGCTCGGTTTCGGCCTGCCGGCGGCGCTCGGCGTTCAGCTCGCCCAGCCGCAGCGTCAGGTCATCGGGGTGATCGGCGATGGGTCGGCCAGCTACGCCATCACCGCGCTGTGGAGTGCCGCCCAGTACCGCATCCCTGCGGTGCTGATCATCCTCAAGAATGGCACCTATGGCGCCCTGCGCGGCTTCGCTCGGCACATGAAGGTCGACGACGCTCCCGGGCTCGACGTGCCGGACATCGACTTCTGCGCCCTGGCCCGCGGCTACGGGGTCGAGGCGCGCCTGGCCGATTCCCGGCAGGCCCTGGAGGCCGCCTTGCAGGAAGGCTTTGCGATGGACCGCCCGCTGCTGATCGAGGTGCCGACCCTGCCCACCTGAGACACCGTCAGACCACCACTACAACGATAAGAGAGGACACGCCATGAAACACGCCATCTCCCGGAGCCTGCTTGCCGTCTGTGCGGCGGGGCTCGTCTCTACCGCCCACGCCGATACCCTGCGCATGTCGCACTTCTGGCCGGCCAATTCCGACGTCAACAAGGAGATCTTCGAGGCCTGGGCCAAGCACATCGAGGAAGCCACCGGCGGCGAGCTGACCGTCGAGAACTACCCCTCCCAGACCCTGAGCCGCTCCGAGCAGGCCTACCAGGGCACGGTGAACGGTATCTCCGACATCGCCATCACCATGCAGGGCTACACCGCCGGCCGCTTCCCGCTCTCGGAGATCGTCCAACTGCCGGGCGTTTCCGGCAGCGCTCCCCAGGGTGGCTGCATCCTGCAGACGCTGTACGACGAGGGCCACATCGCCGACGAGTACGACGACGTGAAGGTGCTCTACCTGTTCACCACCGGCCCCGCCTATCTGCACACTCGGGGGCACGCGATCGAAACCCCTGACGACCTGCGCGGCCTGCGCATTCGTCGCCCCAGCGACGTGGCCGGCGAGATCCTCGAGCGCCTGGGGGCCAACCCCGTGGGCATGCCGGCGCCCGATATCTACACCTCGCTGCAGCGCGGTGTGATGGATGGCCTGAGCTTCCCTTGGCAGGCGATGAAGACGTTCGGCATCAACGAGCTGGCCGATCATCACCTCGAAGTGCCGTATTACACCGGCGTGGCGGTGGCGGTCATGAACCGTGAGAGCTACGAGCGCCTTTCGCCGGAGCAGCAGGCCGCCATCGACGAGGTCAGCGGCATGGCCTGGACCCAGCGGGCCGGTGAGGTGTATGCGCGGCTGGATGGCGAAGGCCGCGAGGAGGCCGAGGCCCAGGGCGGCACCATCAACACGGTGGAAGACCCGCTGAACGATCCGAACTGGTCGGGCCCGCTCAACGAGGGCACCGAAGCCTACCTGGTTCGCCTGGAAGAGCGCGGCATCGACAATGCGCGTGAGGTCTACCAGCGGGCGCTGGAGCTGCGAGACGAGTGTCCCGTAGAGCCGCGCTGAGACTTGGCCGGGGGCTGCTTCAGCCCCCTCTGCGGTTCTCGATGATGCGGTCGAGCAGATCGAGGAGCCATTCGCGCTCCCCCTCTTTCATGAACTTGTCGAAGCGATCCTCGCCCGCCGAAACCTTCTCGTTGAGTCGCTCGGTGAACGCCTTGCCCTTGTCAGTCAGGTAGAGCGCATAGGAGCGGCGGTCGTTCTTCGACTTGCGCCGCTCCACCACCTCCATGCTTTCCAGCTTGTCGATAGCCGCCACCATGGCGGAACGATCCACGTTCAGTGCCGTGGAAACCGCTGACTGGGTAAGTCCCGGGTTGTGATAGATGATGGCGAGGATGCTGAACAGCCCAGGCGTGATGCCTTCCTGGGCGCAGGCTTCGAAGAAGACATCGAAATAGACGAGCTGCGCCCGGCGTAGCTTGTAGCCAAGACGGGACTGCAACATGGAGTAGTCGATTCCGTTCTGGTCGTCGTTGCTCATATGGGTGTCGATCCTGACCTTGGGTGAGCCACGAGAGGCGCAATCAGTGAAAAGCCTAACGGATACCGGACGGCGAGGCCTCGTTGGGCATCAACTTTAGTCGCAGCCAAGGGTGACTTGCGCTCCCGAACTCTTCTCGCATCCTTTTGATATTCCGTATTTTTATCGGCCTCTTCCTGGCTTCTCAGGGCATAATGTTATGCTGGTTAAATGTTTGACTATCCAACAATTTAAAAAAATACTGGACCCATGTTACCAAGGCTCCCATGCCGAGGGTAGCGAATGCCCCTATCGATCCTGACAACGATCACAACCAGCAGGAGCGCCCATGCTTCACCCCTTTCGCGATGTTCATCTCGGCACCGCCACCGCCAGGCTGGTCTCGCGCGATGACGGAACTCAACTGCTCAGCGTCGAGGAGCCCCTTGGCGACTATCCCGACACGCTGATCGAGTGCCTGGAGCGCTGGGCGCATGAGGCGCCGGACAGAACCTTCGTGGCGCGACGTGATGCCGGCGGCGAATGGCAGCGCCTGAGCTATGCCGAGACCCTGAACCGCGTGCGCTGCCTGGCCCAGGGGCTGCTGAATCACGATCTCAGCGTCGAGCGGCCCTTGGTCATCCTCAGCGGCAACTCCATCGAACACCTGCTGCTGGCGCTGGCGGCGATGTATGTGGGCATCCCCTTCGCCCCCATCTCGCCGGCCTACTCGTTGGTCAGCCGCGACTTTGCCAAGCTGCGCCATATCGTCGAGCTGCTGACGCCGGGGCTGCTGCTGGTCGACAGCGCCAAGGATTTCGCCCCCGCGCTGGCGGCGGTGCAGCCGGCCGACTGCGGCTGTCTGGCCGTGGAACCGGCAGACTTTCCCGGCGTGGGTGCCTTCGATGGGCTGCTGGATACGCCCCCCACCGAAGCGGTGGATGCGGCCCGGGCGGCCGTCACGCCCGATACCATCGTCAAGTTCCTGTTCACCTCCGGCTCCACCGGCATGCCCAAGGGGGTGATCAACACGCACCGCATGCTCTGCGCCAATCAGGAGATGCTGGCCTCGTTGATGCCGTTCCTGCGCGACCAGCCCCCGGTGCTGGTGGACTGGCTTCCGTGGAACCACACCTTCGGCGGCAACCACAACATCGGCATCGCGCTCTACAACGGCGGCAGCCTCTATATCGACGACGGCCGGCCGGTGCCGGGCGAGTTCGAGAAGACCATCGCCAACCTGCGCGAGATCGCCCCCACGGTCTACTTCAACGTGCCCAAGGGCTTCGAGATCCTGGTGGATTATCTGAAGCGCGAGGATGCTCTGCGCGAGACCTTCTTCTCGCGGCTCAATCTGATGTTCTTCGCTGCCGCCGGGCTCTCCCAGCACATCTGGGACGAGCTCGACAGGCTGGCCGTTCAGACCCTGGGCTGCAAGGTGGGCATGCTGACCGGCCTGGGCGCCACCGAGACCGCGCCCTCGGCGATGTTCGCTTCTCTCGAGGAGTCCAAGTCGGGAGTGGTGGGCCTGCCGGCCCGTGGGGTGACGATCAAGCTGGTGCCTAACGGCGGCAAGCTGGAGTGCCGGGTGAAGGGCCCCAGCGTCATGCCGGGCTACTGGCGTCAGCCGGAACTCACCGCCAAGAGCTTCGACGAGGAGGGCTTCTACTGTCTTGGCGATGCGGTCAAGTTCATCGACCCGAACGACCCGCAGCGCGGCATGCGCTTCGACGGTCGCATTTCCGAGGACTTCAAGCTGGATACCGGCACCTGGGTCAGCGTGGGGCCGCTGCGAGCGCGCATCATCGAAGCCGGCGCTCCTCACATCAAGGATGTGGTGATCGCCGGGCTCGACCGGCCCTTCGTGTCGATCATGGTCTTCCCCGATCTGGAAAAGTGTCGCGAGCTGGCGGGGCTGGGCAGCCAGGCCGATGTCGCCACGGTGCTGACCAGCGAGCCGGTGCGCGAGCGCTTCCTGCAAATGCTGCGTGACCTGGACGCTCACAGCACGGGCAGCTCCACCCGGGTGCGGCGTCTGGTCCTGCTCGACGAGCCGCCGCGGCTCGACGCTCACGAGGTCACCGACAAGGGCTCGATCAACCAGCGTGCGGTGCTGGAGAACCGGGCCGCCATCGTCGAAGCGCTTTATCGCGACACACCGGCAGCGAGCGTTCTGCAGCTCGGCTGAGCTGCTTCAGGAACGGCTTCTCGATAGCACGAATGCCCTGGCCGAACGGCCGGGGCGTACCTCCTCCCTGTGCATGCCATCCGCTGGATCGCCACGCTGCCATGTCGCTCAGTGGCGGCGGTGCATGGTGGCCGCGTTGGGAATCGCTAGGAGCTGGGGGGAAGCGTTCGACTTTAGAAGGGATCCATTCCTGGGGCGCATCCCCGACTTGAATGCAACTTTATGTTTCAGAAATGTTTTTGAGATCTCTGGTTTGTTCGCACTTCGAACACTATGTCTCAACAAATATTGTATTTGACAACAATAGGTGTGTGAGAAAGTCTTGTCGTGCAGCGTTTGAGCGCGCTGCGTGCAAACAAGACTCACAATGGGAACACACAATGACAACGCTCCAACGACTGACCCTTACGCCTCTCGCTTTCGCCCTGGCCGCGGCTGTTTCCGGCCAGACCCTGGCCGATACCCATCACAACGGCCCCACCTTCTCCGGCAACGTGACCGGCGGCGTGCTCGATGTCCGCGACCGGGATCTCGACCTCTGGGCCTTCCGCGCCGAGGCCGGCCTGGGCGGGGTCTACACCGTCAATCCGAGTCTGCGTATCCGCTACGACCTGGTGGCCGACTTCGCCAATGCCATCAACAGCGTGGACGATCAAACCTGGACGCCGGGCGCCCACCGCCAGGACGACG
>NZ_JBYCKL010000020.1:0-21175 GCF_057473365.1 Halomonas sp. TH-94 | reverse complement strand
TCGGCCGGCGCCTCTTCGCCCAGATAGCGGCTGACCGGACCCATGTCGCGGTGGGTCAGCTTGAACCAGGCGCGGGCGAAGGCATCGGCGAACTCGTCGGGATTGTTGTGGAAGTGCTCGGAGATGCGACGGTACTCCGGGTCCTCGCGCATGGCCATGTCGGCGGTGGACATCATGATGCCCACGCGCTTGGACGCATCCTCGGCGTCAGGGGCCATATCCTTTTCGGCCAGGTTCCTGGGCACCCACTGCTTGGCCCCGGCGGGGCTGGTGGTCAATTCCCACTCGTAGCCGAACAGCACGTCGAAATAGCTCATGTCCCACTGGGTCGGCGTCGGCGTCCAGGCCCCTTCCAGGCCACTGGTGATGGTGTCGCGCCCCTTGCCGCTCTTGTAACCACTCTTCCAGCCGAAGCCCATCTCCTCCATGGGGGCGGCTTCCGGCTCGGGGCCGACGTTCACCGGGTCACCGGCGCCGTGGGTCTTGCCGAAGGTATGGCCCCCGGCGGTCAGCGCCACCGTCTCGTAGTCGTTCATCGCCATGCGCGCGAAGGTGGCGCGTATGTCTCGGGCCGAGGCCAGCGGATCGGGGTTGCCATCCGGGCCTTCCGGATTCACGTAGATGAGCCCCATCTGCACTGCGGCCAGCGGATTCTCCAGGTCTCGCTCGCCTGAGTAGCGGCTCTTGGCATGGTCGCTGGTGGCCAGCCACTCGTCCTCAGCGCCCCAGTAGATGTCCTCCTCGGGCTGGTAGACGTCCTCGCGCCCGCCGGCAAAACCGAAGGTCTTGAAGCCCATCGACTCCAGCGCCACGTTCCCCGTCAGGATGTAGAGATCCGCCCAGGAGAGCTTGTTGCCGTACTTGCGCTTGATCGGCCACAGCAGGCGGCGGGCCTTGTCCAGGTTGCCGTTGTCGGGCCAGCTGTTGAGCGGCGCGAAGCGCTGGGTACCGGTGCCGGCACCGCCGCGGCCATCGCCCACCCGGTAGCTGCCGGCACTGTGCCAGGCCATACGGATGAAGAGCGGACCGTAATGACCGTAATCGGCCGGCCACCACTCCTGGGAGTCGGTCATCAGCGCCTCGAGATCCTTCTTCACGGCCGCCAGGTCGAGCGACTTGAACGCCTCGGCGTAGTCGAAGTCCTCTCCCAGCGGGTTGGACTTCGGCGAGTGCTGGTGAAGGATGCTGAGGTTCAGCTGGTTTGGCCACCAGTCATGATTGGAGTTGCCGGTATCGCCCTGCTTGGTGCGGGAACCGTGCATGACGGGGCATTTGCCTGCGCTGCTATCGACTTTCTGATCCATGACGCTCTCCATCGGTTGACGCGTTGTGCTGTATCAAGTGCAGAATCGTTGAGCTGATGGAGTCTTCCCTTACTGCGGCCCGGCTCGTAACCGGCCCTGCGCTGCCGCCTCTTTGTTACCGTAAGGTTTCCCTCACGAGGCGAATGTTCCCTTGCCAGCCATCAACGTGAAGATAGGTATACCAGCAGAACTAAATTAGAAGTGACTTGTTTTTACGCACCGGATCGATAGCTATATTCAATGATAATGGCTATCACCATTGCCTATCTCTTTCGAAGGCCATGGTTAGGTGACGCGCTTCGCCGAACAATCCACCACAACCGCAGGCCTGCTTAGACGAAAGGCTAAGCATGGTATACTTATTGCCATGTATTCATGAGGGCCTACCCGGCCCGAGTGATATCGGCCCCTACCCGGACGCCGAGCCATAAGCCAAGGAGATACACAATGTCATCCTCCCCTGTCACTCTGATGGTGGCGCGCCGCGTGGCGAGTGGGCGTTACCAGGATTTCATCGCCTGGCTCGAAGAGGGCCGCGAGCTGGCTGCCGACTTCAGCGGTTACCTGGGCTCCGGCGTACTCGCTCCGCCGCCCGGCGACGATGAATATCAGCTCATCTTTCGCTTCAAGGACGCCGAAACCCTGGCCGCCTGGGAACACTCCGCCTCGCGCCGGGCCTGGCTTGGCCGCGGCCAAGGCCTTTATGAAGCACCACATGCCCATCGCGCCACCGGCCTCGATGGTTGGTTCCAGGACGCCACCGGCCAGACACCTCCGCGGTGGAAGCAGGCCATCGCCATCTGGCTGGCGTTTTTTCCGGTATCGCTGGCGTTCCAGTGGCTGGCAGGCCCTTTTCTTGTGCACTTGCCTTTGTTGCCCAAAGTCATGGTCAGCACTCTGGCGTTGACCCCGCTGATGGTGTTCCTCTTCATTCCGCTTTCCATGCGCCTGCTCGGCCCTTGGCTGCGGGGCGAAACCTCCCTTTTGGAACGCCTCGAGCGCCGGCTGCACCAGCGCAGGGCATGACATGCACCGGCCATCGAGCGCCCTGCCCGCCCGCCATAGGCGTGGTAGGCTAATAGAAGACTTTCAAGGGGAGTGACCCATGACCGCCGCCGAGATGCTCGAGCGCCTGGTGGGCTTTGCCACCGTTTCACGCGATCCCAACCTCGACCTGATCGCCTTCGTCGAGAGTTATCTGGACAAGCATGGCGTGGAGCACTGGCGGGTGGAGAGCGACGACGGCCGCAAGGCCAACCTGCTGGCTCGTATTGGGCCGGACGTGGCGGGAGGCGTGGTACTCTCGGGCCATACCGACGTGGTGCCGGTCGACGGCCAGCCCTGGTCCAGCGATCCGTTCACCTTGATCGACAAGGGCGATGGAAGGCTATACGGCCGCGGCACCTGCGACATGAAAGGCTTTATCGCCTGCGCCCTGGCCGAACTGCCCGAATGGGTAGCGCGCGGGCTGGCCAAGCCGATCTATCTGGCCCTCTCCTACGACGAGGAGGTGGGGTGTATCGGAGCACCGCGCATGATCGAGCGGCTGATGGCCGACCACCCTCGCCCCGCCGCAGTTATCGTCGGCGAGCCGACATTGATGCAGCCGGTGGTGGCGCACAAGGGCGCCACCAATCTGCGTACCACCGTCACCGGCCGCGCTTCGCATTCGAGTCAGGTCGATCAGGGCGTTTCCGCCATTCACGTGGCTGCAAGGCTGGTGACCAAGATCGAGGACGTGATGAGTGAGCTGCGTGCCGAGGGGCGCATCGACGAGGCCTTCAACGTCGCCCACTCCAGCCTTCACGTGGGCAAGATTGCCGGCGGTACCGCGATCAATATCATGGCGCGTGAGTGTACCTTCGAATGGGAGATTCGCCATCTGCCCAGCGACCGCTTCGAAGAACTCTTCGAGCGGGTGAATGCGTTCGCCGCCGAACTCGAGGCAGAGATGCAGCGCCGAGCGCCCGAAACGAGCATCGTCACCGAGCCGCTCAACGTCACGGTGCCGGCGCTGGCCGACGACAACAACGCCGAAGTGCTCGCCCTGTGTCGCGAACTGATCGGTGAGCAACCCAGCGGCGCGGTGGCCTACGCCACCGAGGCCGGCCAGTTCCAGCGTGTGGGGCTGCCCACCGTGATCTGCGGCCCCGGCAGTATCCGTCAGGCCCACCAACCAGACGAATACATCGAAATCGAGCAGCTCGCGGCAGGCAGCCGTTTCATGCAGGCGTTGGGACGGCGGCTCAGCCAATAGGGACTCACACCTTTTTCCCATGCATGAAGCCCGGCACACAGGCCGGGCTTCATGCGTACGAGCGGGACGGGGTCATATCCGCTGCGGTATGTCAGCCCAGGCGGTCGTGGCCGTTATCGAGGAAGGAATAGTCTGTGTAGCCTTTCTCGGCGCCGCCGTAGAAGGTCTTCGGATCGGGCTCGTTGAGCTTGGCACCGACCCGCATCCGTTCGGGCAGGTCGGGGTTGGCGATGAAGGGGCGTCCGAAGGCCACGGCGTCGGCAGTGCCATCCTCCAGCCGTAGGCAGGCACGCTCGGCGTCGTAGTTGCCGCAGTAGATCAGGGCGCCACGGAAGCGCTGGCGCATCTTCTCCCGGAAGCCCTCGGGGAAGGTGATATCGCCACCGATCCAGTTGGGCTCGTTGAGGTGAATGTAAGCCAAGCCGCGCTTGGAGAACTGGTCGGCCAGGTAACAGGCCATCTCCTCGGGTTCATCGTCGGTAAGGCCGAACAGTTCGATGAATGGGGTCAGGCGTACACCGACTCGCTCGGGGCCGAACACTTCGGCTACCGCATCGACCACTTCCAGCGGGAAGCGCGCACGGTTCTCGAGTGAGCCACCGTACTGGTCGGTACGCTGGTTGGTGCCCGTGGCCAGGAACTGGTTTAGCAGATAGGCATTGGCAGCATGCACCTCGACCATGTCGAAACCGGCGCGCTTGGCGCGCACGGCGGCCTGGCGGTAGTCATCGACGATGCCGGGAATCTCGTCGGTTTCCAGGGCCCGCGGCGTGCTGGTGGGGTGAGGGCCCGCGCTGCCATCCTCGAATTCGACGAAGCACTCGGCACCCTCGCCCTTGAGGGCACTGGGCGCTACGGGCGGCTGCCCGTCGGGCTGCACCATTTCGTGCGAGACACGCCCCACATGCCACAGCTGCAGCGCCATGCGCCCACCTTTAGCATGCACAGCCTCGACTACACCCTTCCAGCCGGCCTCCTGCTCGTCGGTCCAGATCCCCGGCGTGTAGACGTAGCCGCGGGCGGTGGGCGAGATATTGGTGGCTTCGCTGATGATCAGCCCCGCACCGGCACGCTGGCCATAGTAGATCTGCTGCAACCTACCGGGCACGCTGTCCGGCGTACGCGAGCGGGTCAGCGGTGCCATGATCACGCGATTGGGCAGGTTCAGGCCGCCCACTTGCAGCGGAGTGAATAGCGTGGCTTTCGACATTTGCCGACTCCTGTTGGCGAACGAAATTGACCTTTCCACGCCATTTATGAGGACGCTAACGATATTCTCCAACCCCGTGGCCGTAAAAAAAGAATCGAGCCTTGCCAGCCACAGGCACCGATACACCCGCCCGACGGGCTCATCGAGCCAGAACGGCTATCGGCAACACCTGCCTGATACTGGCGCCGGAAGCGTCTAGCCACGAAAGCCGGGCTCGGCGAGCCCCGCCACGTCGGTTCGCATTTGCAGCAGGCTGCCGGCCGAGGGCCAGCGCGCCTTGCCTTCGGCGTCGAGGTGCTGGGTGGCAGTGGTGATGTAGAGCGTGCGCAGGTCGGGGCCGCCGAAGGCCACCATGGTCGGGTGTGGGCACGGTACCGGGTGCTCCGCCATCAGCTCTCCCTCGGGCGAGAAGCGCACCACCCGACCACCATCGTAGAGCGCGCTCCAGTAGCAGCCTTCGCTGTCCACCGCCGCACCGTCGGGCACGCCGGGCAGCCCCAGCGCTTCCAGGTCGACCCAGGCCTGCCCTTCCCCTAGCGTGCCGTTGTCGACGTCAAAGGGGTAGCGCAGGATGCGTCGGCTCAGCGAGTCGGTGTGGAAGAGCCAGCGCCGGTCGGGACTGAAGGCAAGACCGTTGGAAATGCCGATGCCCGTCAGCCGCGGAGTCAGTGCCCCCTTGTCGAGGCAGTAGAGCGCCGCCGTGGGACTGGCCTCGTCGCTGGCGATGGTGCCCACCCACAGCCGGCCGGCAGGGTCGCAGCGGCCATCGTTAAACCGGTTGCCCTGCCCCGCCTGCCGCTGTTTCTCCCATTCAGGATTGCCTTTCCATTCGGGGTTTTCGGCCAGCCGCTCGGGCTCGCCGTTTTCGGGCAGGCGCAGGATGCCCGAGGCCGTAGCGGCCACCAGCCCCGAATCGGCAAGGGCTACGCAGCCCACCTTTTCGTCCAGTTCGCTGCGCGTCGGCGTTCCGCCCTCCTGCGGCCGCCAGGCGTAGACATGGCCGTTGTTGATGTCGGTCCAGTAGAGCGTCTGGCGCTCCACCGACCACACCGGGCTCTCGCCCAGGCTCATGTCCAACTTCACAGCCACTTCGATTACACCGTCTTGCATCGCTCGCCTCCGTTCGATGGTGAATTCCCTATGCCAATTCATTTATCTTGCATCATCGCAAGCGCGATTGATCGAACGTCATTTCCGGGTCATGCATGTCGTAATCGTTGTAGAGCAATTGGACACCTGGGTCGATACCGGCCAGGGCGACCTGCCCTGCAAGAAATGGCGACGTGATAGCGGCATGCTGGGACTCCTCTTGTTCATCTGCCATTAGCGGGGACACCTGTAAAAAGGGCGCCCTTGCGGGCGCCAAGGCGAGGAAGCCTCGCGATGAAGGGTGCCAGTGCGTGATTTACCACCACACGTCCATCTGCACGCCGAAGGTGAGGCCATCGCTGTCGTCGACGCTGATGGCATCGCCTGCCGTGCCCCCATCGATCGAGCGGCTGGTGCCATCCGCCTGGAAGGCATCCCCGTTCCAGTCCGCATAGGTGGCAAAGACACGGATGACCGGGCGCGCGAAGCCCCCCACCCCCGCGGACCACTGCTGGGCCAGGGTCAGTTTGGTCAGGCGGCGGTTGTCGTCGCCGTTTTCGGGATCCACATAGTCGTAGCCGAGCTCAAGGGCCGTGCTCAGGTTGTTCGTCCAGTAATAGGTCGGACGCAGGCCCGCTGAGATCCAGGTGGCACCGGAGTCGTCATCGAAGCTCTTCTCTTCATAGATGGCCGCATACAGCAGATCGAGCCTGTCGGGGGCGAGCCAGACGTTGCCGTGGTTGATGACGCGCCACATATCACCGCCGGGCACGTCCGGAGAGACCCCGGCATTCATGCGCCCCTGACCGCCCCCGGCATTGATGATGCCGTCGGTGGCATACTGCAGCGCCAGCTTGTTGGTGCCGCCGAACCAGTTGTTCTGCTGGTGCTGAATGGTAAACATGTGGCCCCGCTTGGCCTCGCTGCCGGCGTAATAGGTCTCCTGGGCTTCGCTCAGTTGAGCGCGGCCGTAGTTGTAGCCCAGCACCAGCGTGCCATCGGGATTGACGGGAATGTCGGACCAGCGGATATCCAGGGTGTCATTGGAGATTCGATTGTCGGCATCGGGATACTCGGTATCGTCGGTGCCCGTCGCGCGCATCCACGCCAAGTGCAGCTTGCCGGTTCCCACGTCGATGTTTTCGATACCACCGCCGGGACCGGTGGCGTCCCAGTAGAAGAAGTCGTTGATGTGCACGTCGTGACGGCGATAGAAGCGCTTGCCCGCCCACAGGCTGGCGCCGGGCAGGGCATCGACCACATTGTGGCCCTGTACGTACAGCTGCCGCAGGGAGACCTCAGTGTCCTCGGCATCGTTCAGCTGGTTGGTGAAATAACCCACCATGCTGTTGAAGTAGAACGATCTGTCGCCCTCTTCGAAAAGCGTGGCACCCAGGCCCAGCTCGGCATAGGTTTCGCACTCGTTGCCCAGGCGGTACTTGGCCCCGGCGCCATTGGCCCGAAAGCAGGCCTGATCACCGCCACCTGCGGTGTTGCCGATGCCGGACCGCGCGTAGCCGGTGAAGTCGATGCCGGACATGAAGTCTTCCTGAGCCTGGGCGGTGCCTAAGGCGAGGCAACCGAGCCCGATCAATCCCAAACGGGCCAAGGGATGTGCTGAGTGGCGTGGCGTTTTCATTGTTGTGCTCCTCGTGAATGATTGCATCGCTATGGTTTGTTGTTGGTAATAACTCTGAACTAAGTGATTGTGGTGTGACGGATGGATGGCTCCTTGGTATCAACGGGGTGGAGTTAGCTGTCGAGACAGCGGAAATGACAGCACATTGAGAGAGACTCCCCTGCGCCCAGCTCGACCAGCCCTTGGCACTGCGGCTCGCGGCCGCGGTGCGCATCGACCTCGTGGGAGACCGGCTCGAAGCAGAAGAAATCGGCCTGCACACCCGGCGAGAACACCAGGTAGCGCGAGCTGTCGGCGCTCACCTCGAGCATCACGCCGCGCTCGGGCCAACGCAGCACGGCCCGGCCGTTCCAGCCGGTGAAGAGATTGTCGATCTTGCGCTCGGGAAGTGCGGCACCGCGGGAAAAGTCCCAGGGCTCGCCGGGTGAAAGCCCGCGCCACTCGGTCGGCAGCTGGGTGGCATCGACTTCCCACACCCCTTGGGCAACGGCTTCGACTGTTACCTCGGCACTGCGCGGAAACCAGGGATGCAGGCCCAGGCCGTAGGGGGCAGAGCTCTCCCCCAGGTGGGTCACGACGAGGGTGACCTCGAGCGCAGCTTCAACCAGGCGGTAGATCAGCTCCGCCCGGTAGACGAAAGGCGGCTGTTCGCGGGAGCGCAGGCCGAGCCGCAGCCACGTATCGCCTTGCTCCTCCACCTGCCAGGCCTGTTGCCAGCCGTCGCCATGGATCGGCAGAGGCTCGTCGGGCAGATTGGCTGCCAGTGAATAATGACAGCCGCGCCAGGCGAAGCCGCCCCCGCCGATGCGATTGGACCATGGCACCAGCGGGTACATGGCCAGCCGGTTGGGGTCGCATTCGTCGTCGCCTCCCGGGCGCATCAGCGGCTCGGGGCCGCGCTCGGTCAGTCTGTCGAAGCGCACCACTGAGCCCCCGACTTGCGGGTTGACCACCAGGCGCAGCTCGCCGTTGTCGAGAGTGATCGTCATGACGTTTCGCTCGCTCCCGGCTCAGGCCATGCTGACCTGGGATCGGACCAGGGCCTCTTCCGGCAGGCGCTGGCCATCGACATCGAAGCCATGCAGCAGCTCGTGGCGGGGCGTCAGGTAGAGCACGTCACCGCTGCGCACTGCCGCATCGCCGGGCAGGCGCACGATCAGGGGGCCGGTGGCATCGCTGTCGACATAGGCGAAGGCGTCGGCGCCAAGCATCTCGACCACCCGCACGCGGGTCTGCCACTCCCCCGCCTCGCGACTCACCTCGAGGTGTTCGGGGCGAATGCCAAGCGTGGCGGCTCCGTAGGCCCGTGCGACTTCGCCTTCGATCAGGTTCATCTTCGGCGAGCCGATGAAGCCGGCCACGAACAGCGTCTCAGGCCGCTGGTAGAGCGCCATCGGCGTGCCCACCTGCTCGATGCGACCGGCATTCATCACCACGATGCAGTCGGCCAAGGTCATCGCCTCGACCTGGTCATGGGTGACGTAGACCATGGTGGCGTCGAGCCGCTGGTGCAGCTCGGCCAGTTCCACACGCATGCGATTGCGCAGCGCGGCGTCGAGATTGGAGAGCGGCTCGTCGAACAAGAACACGCCGGGGTTGCGCACGATGGCGCGACCGATGGCCACGCGCTGGCGCTGGCCGCCCGAGAGTTCGGCCGGCTTGCGCTCGAGCAGCTCTTCCAGGTTGAGCAGGCGTGCCGCCTCGGCCACCTTCGCCTTGCGCTCCTCGGCAGGCACCTTGGCCAGGCGCATACCGAAGTCGATGTTGTGCGCCACCGTCATGTGCGGATAGAGCGCGTAGGACTGGAACACCATGGCGATGTTGCGATCGCTGGGCTCGGCAGTGGTCACGTCGCGCCCGCCGATGGAAATGGAGCCGCGAGTCACCGTCTCGAGCCCGGCGATCATGCGTAGCAGGGTCGACTTGCCGCAGCCGGAGGGCCCCACCAGCACGGTGAAGGAGCCGTCCTCGATGTGCAGATTGAGGTGGGGGATCACCGTGGTCTTGCCACGGAAGGTCTTCTCGATGTCGACCAGGGTAACTTCAGCCATAATGTGCTCTCATCTTGGGGAACACTGCTCAAATGCCTACGCGAGCGAATCGCTGCGTTGCGCGGTGCGCGGAATCCTCACCTATACCCCATAGGCTCCGGTTCCTGTGCTCCGTGCGCCTTGCGCTTCATCTCGCTCGTCGATTTGTTCAGCGGTTCCCTTGGCGCCTATTGTGTTTGTCGTAGACGAAAAATCGGGTTCAGCGGGCGTTGCGGCGGTAGCGAAACTCGGCAAAGTCCGCCGGCGTGGCTCGCCCGCTGATGTCGTGGGCCGCCATGCCCAGGAAGTTACCGGTGAAATAGCCGTGTGCGCGGCCGCTGCCCTCGTCCGAGAGCAGCCCGGCGTCCAGCACCGGGCCGATTGGCTGCCAATCGGCGTCGCCCTGGGTGAAGCGGAACTGCAGCTCGCACTCGCGAATGTCGAGGCCCAGGCGCACCGGCAGGTCAGGAGCGAGCGTCACACCCGGCTCGGCAATATCGAGCCGCCCGCTGGGCCACTCGTCTAGGCAGCTCATCACGCTGAGCACCTTGTCGCCGGCATCGCTCCTGGTCACTGCGAGATAGTGGAACTTGAAGCGGTTGTAGTAGGCGATCAATCCGGCGAACTGCTGGATGTCGTCGGGCTCGAACTCGAGCTCGGTCTCGGCGCTGCAGAAGTGGCTGTCCTGACGTCGTGCCACCAGCGCCTGCTCGAACCAGGCGCCCACCGACTCGCGGCCGAAGAGGCGCAGGAAACCGGGGCGCTCGGCAAGCGAGAACAGCCGCTCGGGCTCGGGCGTGCGCAGCCACTGGAACGCCGCCGGAAGCGCACCGGGCCCGAACGAACAGGACTCCTCGGCGGCCGCAGCGCGCTGCTCCACGCCGGTCATCCCAGCGGGCATGGCCACCTCCAGCGCCGGGGTGCTGCCTCCTCGAACCAGGCGCAGCCAGCCGTCTTCGCCCCACTCGACCCTCTGGATGGCCGTCTCGCGCCCCAGCGGCGAACGGCGCGTGCCGGGCAACGGCCGGCTGCACAGATGCACCATGTAGGTCTCGCCGGTTGGCGTTTCCACCAGGTCGGCATGACCGGCGCGCTGCAGTGGGTTGTCGGGATCCTGGCGTGTGGTCAGTACCGGGTTGTCCGGGTGCACCTCATAGGGGCCGGCGATCTCGCGCGAGCGCGCCATGGTCACGGCATGGTCGTAGCCGGTGCCGCCCTCGGCCACCAGCAGGTGGTACCAGCCGTCGCGGCGGTAGAGGTGCGGCCCTTCGGTGAGCTTCATTCCGGTGCCGGCAAAGATGTTGCGGATCGGGCCGACCAACTGCCTGCTCTCGACGTCGTATTCCTGCAGCAGGATGCCGCCGAAGCGGTCGCCGCCCTCGCGCTGGCGGTAGTCCCACTTGAGGTTGACCAGCCACTTGCGGCCGTCCTCGTCGTGGAACAACGAGGGGTCGAAGCCGCTGGAATTGAGGTACACCGGATCGCTCCAGGGCCCTTCGATGCTGGGCGCAGTGACCAAGTAGTTGTGGCCGTCCTTGAAGTTGCCTTCGTAGCGCTTCATGTCGGTGTAGATCAGCCAGAACAAGCCGTCGGCATGGGTCAGGCAAGGCGCCCAGATGCCGCAGGAATCGGGATTGCCGCGCATGTCGAGCTGAGCGGCCCGGGCCAGCGGACGGTTTACTAGTTGCCAATTGGCCAGATCCCGCGAATGGTGAATCTGCACCCCCGGATACCACTCGAAGGTGGAAGTGGCGATGTAGTAGTCCTCGCCGACCCGACAGATCGAGGGGTCGGGATTGAAGCCGGGGAGAATCGGATTGCGGATGGTATCGTTCATCGGTGTCATCCCTTGACGGAGCCGCCGGTCAGCCCGGCCACGATGTATTTCTGCGCAGCGAGGAAGAAGATCACCGCCGGCGTAATGGTCAGCGTCACGAACGCCAGGATCATGTTCCACTGCGTCAGGTACTCGCCCTGGAACTGCATCATGCCCAGCGGCCAGGTGTAGATGGAGCGGTCGTTGAGCACCACCAGCGGCAGCAGGAAGTTGTTCCAGCTCTGCACGAAGACGAACACGCCCACGGTGGCGAGGATCGGCGTCGACAGCGGCAGGGTGAACGACCAGAAGAAGCGCAGATAGCTGCAGCCGTCGACATAGGCGGCCTCGAACAGCTCCTTGGGCAGCTGATCGAAGAACGCCTTGAACAGCAGGATTGCCAGCGACAGTCCGAAGGCGGTCTGGGGCAGGATCACCGCCCAGTAGGTATCCAGCAGCCCCAGGTCGCGCACCTTGATGAACAGCGGCAGGATCGCCGCGGCAAAGGGGAACATCAGCCCCAGCAACAGGTAGGAGAGGATCATCTTCGAGCCGAAGAAGCGGATCTGCGAGAACACGTAGGCCGCCGCCGCGCCCACCACCAGGGTCAACAGCACCGTCATCGACGAGATGAAGAACGAGTTGCCCATGTAGCGCCAGAAGTTGCCGTCGAGGAAGATCGCGACGTAGTTCACCGCGTTCCAGGTAGCCGGCAGGCCCAGCGGATTGATGCGCAGTTCGGCGTTGCTCTTGAAACCACCGAAGAAGGAGGCCAGCAGCGGACCGATGACCAGGCTGGCCACCAGGATCAGCACGATGACGCGCAGGGTGTTTCGGGTAGTGGCGCTCGTCATGCCCGCTCCTCCTTCGTCGTGGCGCGCTGGTAGAACAGCGCGATGCAGATGGCGAGCACGAACAGCACCACGGCGGCGGCGCTACCGAAGCCGATGTTGAGCCGCGACAGGCCGAAGGTGTAGAGATAGGTGACGATGGTATGAGTCGAGTTGGACGGCCCGCCGTTGGTCATCGGGATGATGATGTCGAAGATCTGCAGCGAGCCGATGATGGCGAAGAAACCGCTCACCACGAGGGCGTGCTTGATCAGCGGAATCTGCACGAACAGCGCCACCTGACGCGGCTTGGCGCCCTCCAGCTTGGCCGCCTCGATCAGGTCCTTGGGTACGCTCTGCAGGGCGGCGATGTAGATCATCATGTGAAAGCCGAAGTACTTCCACACGATCACCGTCATGATCGCCGGGAAGGCCCACTGGCGGTCGGCCAGCACGTAGACCGACTCCTGCCCGAGGGCCTGGAACATGAAGGCAGTGATGCCGTAGTCGCCGTCGAAGACGAAGCTCCAGATCAGCCCCGCCGCCACCTCGGCAAGAATGTAGGGCAGGAAGAACACCAGCCGGAACAGCGTATTGGTCGGCGTCTTGCGATATACCAGCAGCGCCAGCCCGAGCGCCAGCGGCATCTGGATGATCAGCGAGACGAGGATCAGCTTGGCGGTGTTCCACAGCGCGGTATGGAACACCGAGTGGTCGAGCAGACGCTCGTAGTTCTGGGTGCCGACGAAGTTGGTCGGCGCGCCGTAACCGTTCCACGAAAAGGCGCTGTAATAGGCCGCGTCGGCCAGCGGCAGGATCACGAACAGCGAGAACAGGATCAGCGCCGGCGGCAGCAGGATCAGCACGGCGGTGAACTTGCCGCTGGCCAGCCCTTGCCGGAAGCGATCGGCATTGCTTCTCTTGTGCACGACGGGTCGGGTCAGGGTACTCATGAAGGCTTCCATTCGGAGAACAGGGCCCGGCGCCACGAAACGCAGCCCCGGGCAGACGCATGGCTCAGCGGAACATCCAGGCTTCTTCGACCTGAGCAGCCGCTTCCTCGGGTGTGATCGCGCCCTGGGCCAGGTCGCCGCTGATGTCATTGACCGTGGCGCCGACCGACGTTCCCAGCGCCTGGTCGAGGAACACCTGGTGGAAGTTCGACTCGCTGAGAATCTGTGCCACCTTGCGCGCATAAGGCGTATCGAGCTCTTCCTCGGAGCCGTGGGCCACCGGCACGAAGATGCCGAGCCGTGCGGCCTCGCGCTGGTTCTCCTCGTTGAGCAGGAAGCGCAGGAAATCCACCGCCTCATCGGAGGCGTCGCGGGTCACGGCGAAGCCGTTCATGCCGCCGAAGCTGTCATCGTTGCCGGCTCCGCCTTCCACGCTTGGGAAGCGAATGAACTCGAGGTCTTCGTCGGGAACCCCCTCGCCCGTCATCGAGCGCTCCTTGGAAGGGATGTAATCCCAATCGCCCATCAGGTGCAGGGCCGCCTCACCGTCACCGAACATGGCGCTGGCGCGCTCGTAGGAAGTGGCCATGAAGCCCGACTGAAAGGGGTTGAGTTCGACGAACGACTGCAGCAATTCCCCGGCGCGCACGAAGGGTTCACCCTCGAAGCCGCCGTTCTCGCCCTCCCTGGCCGCATCGATACCTTCGCCGCCGGCCAGCCGCGTCGCCAGGTAGCCCCAATAGAAATGCATGGGCCAGCCATCCTGGCCGCCCACTACGGCGGGCGTGATACCGCTTTCACGCAGAGCGATCACAGCCTGCTCCAGATCCTCCCAGTTCTCGATGGCCTCGATGTCGACCCCGGCCTGCTCGGTCAGGGCGGTATTGGCCCAGAAGCCCACCACGGTGGCATAGAGCGGCGCGCCATAGACGCGCTCGTCGAGCGTGAAAGCGCGCACGGCCGACTCGGGATAAAGATCCTGCCAGCCATCCTGCATCGCCTCGGTGAGGTCGCGCACGAACCCGGCCTCGACCTGGTCGCGCAGCCCCTCACCGCCCCAGCTATAGAAGATATCAGGGCGTTGGTTGGACTGCAGCAGGGTGGGCAGGCGCGTCTTGTAGGCCTCGTTGGCAATGTACTCGAAGAGCACGTTGACCCCCGGATTGCGAGCCTCGTACTCGGCGACGATATTGTCGTAATACTGCTTCTCGACGTCGCTGATCTCGACCCGCAGTACCCGCACGGTAGTGTCTGCCGCCGCAGCAAACGCCGCCAGGCCGGTGGCAAGGGCGACCGTAGCCGTCACCCAGCGCTTCGCGTGCGGCAGTCGGGTCAGTCGTAGGTGGGAAGTGTGCATGGCGAGCTCCTTGTTGTGTTGTAAGCGCATGAATGCACCTCTTGGTGATGAACGTTGGCGACTCAGCCCCAGCCGCCGTCGACGGCAAGCTCCTGCCCGGTGATCGCGGCGCTCTCGGCGCTGGCCAGAAACAGTACGGCGGGAGCGATGTGCTGCGGCTCGAGCCGCAGTTTCAGGCACTGGTGCGCCTGGATTGCCGCCTCCTCCTCAGGGCCGATCCACTTCTCCAACTGGCGCTCGGTCAGGATCGAACCAGGCACCAGCGTGTTGACACGGATGTTGTGACGTCCCAGGTCGCGAGCCAGGCTGCGCGTCAGTCCATGCACCGCCGCCTTGGCGGTGACGTAGGCCGACAGCTCGGGAATCGCCATCTGCACGCTGATCGAGCCGAAGTTGATGATCGCCCCGCCACCGGCCTCGATCATCTGATGCGCCGCCGCCTGTGCGGCGAAGAACATCGGCCTCAGGTTGAGGGACATGCGCTCGTCCCAGTAGTCGACGTCCACGTTCTGCCAGGTGTGACGGTCATCGTTGGCGGCATTGTTGACCAGCGTGTGAATGGGCCCCAGATCGCGGCCGACCTCGCCGATCGCGGCCTGCAGGTCCGCGACGTCACGAATATCGCAACGCCGATAGTGCGGCGCCCGCCCCGTCTCCGCCTTCAACGCTTCGACCAGCGCTTCGCTGGCGGCATCGTCGATGTCGACGAAAGCGACTCGCGCCCCTTGCAGGTGGAAGGCGCGGGTCAGCGCAGCCCCGATGCCGCTGCCGCCCCCGGTAATGAAGACGACTTTCTGTGCCAGGCTGGGATAATGCGCCGCATCGTTGTTCATGCTCTCTCCACTTAGTTTTTTCTATTTACTAAGTGGAGAGTGAACATCCTCGCGCACGCCGACAATGCGACGTTAGTCGACAACCAGGGTTTATTTAGCTAAATCAGCGAGATTGCCTTATGAAGAGCGCCTGCTTAGCTCAGCCCGGCATGGTCGAGGAGTTTCAATTCGTTTATTCTGAGAACCAACCAGCCTAATCGCGTCGACTCGCCAGCACGCTCTGTCTTGTGCATCGGTCCGCTATCCATGGCACGCTTCATCCTTTTCTCCGCCGCATGCGGACCGCAAGGCCTCGGTTTTCTATGGCAACCCACAACCAGCAGCACAAAGCGGGCGACCTTCACTTTCTCAAGCGGCTCAATCGCAGCGCCATCCTCGAGCTGGTACGTCGCACACCCGGCCTTACCCGTGCCGACATCGCGACCCAGGCACAGTTGACGAAGGCCACCGTGGGCGCCGGCGTACAGTCTTTGCTCAACCAGGGATGGCTGCGTGAAGGGGAGCTGCAGAAAAGCAGCGGTGGCCGCCCGGGTCGCGCCCTGCATCTCGACGAAGAGCAGCATGTCCTGGTCGGCGCCGAGGTTGGGGTACATGGGTTACGCCTGGTGGCCTGTACCCTGGCGGGCCAGGTGCTGGCTTCGCACCACGAGCACCTCGTGCCCATGACGCCTGAAGTCACTGCCGAACTGCTTGGCAATCTGCTGCGCGAGCTGATGCTCGAGGAGTCGATCAAGAACCGTCGCTGCCTGGGGCTCGGCATCGCCCTGCCCGGCCCCATCGAACCCGACAAGCCCGTGCTGCGCCTCGCTCCCAACCTGGGCTGGCGAGACGTTCGTTTCCTGGAGCTGCTTCGCCCTCACCTGCCTCACCTGGAAGGCACCTGGCTGATGGACAACGAGGCGAAATCGGCAGCTTTCGGCGAACTCTACTTCCGCACCGGCAACATCCCCGAGTCGCTGGTGTACGTCAGCGCCGGCACCGGGATCGGCAGCGGCATGGTCACAGGCAGCCATCTTCCGCTGGTCGCCCGCGGCATACAGGGGCTGGCCGGCGAGATCGGGCATACCGTACTGCAACCCGGCGGTCTTTACTGCCATTGCGGTAACCGCGGCTGTGCCGAAACCCTGGTAAGCGGGTGGTCGATTCGCGCGGCACTTGGCATTGCCGAGGAAGAGGATCTCATCGAAAGCTTGCTGCCTCGCCTGAACGATCCCGACGTGCAGGTTACGCTGCGCCGGGCAGGTGAGGCCCTGGGGGTTCTGCTGCTCAATCTACACCATACCCAGAACCCTTCCGAAATCGTGCTCGGCGGCTCGCTCACCCAACTTGGCGACCCGCTGCTCGGCCCTGCGCTCGACTTCTTCAAGGCCAACCAGAGCCGCCTGCTCGGCACGACTCAAAAGGTGCCGCTGCGCGTGCTCCAGGACTCCACCTTCATTGCCGCCCGGGGCGCTGCGGCTCAGGTTCTGGCCAGCATTATTCATGGCCCCAGCGATCTGATCTGAACGAACGAAGCCTCAGCCCCAAGGCGCCTTACGGGCGACAGTCAGGGCAGCCTGACGCTTCGGCCCAGCGAACTGGCGCCCGACTCCAGCCCCAGTGCATCGGCGGTACCGGCAAGCACCGCTAGCGCGGCCTGGAACGCTTCCTGGGGGCGACGCATGCGGATGCTCTCCAGAAGAAGACGATGGCGCTCGAGACTCTCCTCGGGATCGCTGGCGTTTTCGTTGGACATGGTCACCAGGAGCTGAATCGACGGCCTGAGGATGTGCGAAAGCTGAGCCCAGACGATATTGTGGGTGGCCTTGAAGATGGCGACGTGAAAGGCCACGTCGCACTCACTGTGCAAGCGTCGTTCTTCGGCACAGCTGGCATTGCGAAGGTTCTGTCCCAGGCCCTCGAAAGCCTCCTCGATGGCGACCAGATCGCGAGCGGTAGCTCGCTTGGCGGCGGTCATCGCCACGTAGGGCTCAACGTCGAGGCGAAAGGCGAGTATCTCGCGCTGTATCTCCGGGTTGGGCGCCGCATAGCGGGCCAGCCACTGGGTAACCTGGGGGTCGAGAATGTGCCATTCGGCATACTCCCGCACCTTGGAGCCATGTCCCGAGATACGCTCGATGATGCCGGCATCGACCAACATGCGCAGGTCGCTGCGCACTGCCGAACGATTCATGGCAAAGCGCTCGCATAGGTCGAGCTCCCTGGGCACGAACTCACCCGGCTGGTAGCGTCCGCCAAAAATCTCCTCGGCGAGGTGCTCGGCGATGCTGGCCCGAGCCATTGGCTTGCGCTGAGATGACGTCACGACAATGAAATCCTGTAGCAATTCGCGCCTATCATAACCCACCCGACCCTTCTTTCGGCCCAATGTCCATCAGCACATTGGCTGATACCTTCAATGATTGTCGCGCGGTGGGCTCTGGCGGGCCACATCGCGATACTTGGTTGCTAAATCCAACGTCATGCCGCGATCCAAAGGCTCCACCATGCTGCGCTGAATTTCCTGCCATGGGGTTTGATGGGCCGGATAGTGGTAGCCCCCGCCGGCCTCGAGGCGCTGACGACGCGCCTCCAGCTCAGCGTCATCCACCAGGAGCCGTACCTCACCGCGCTTGAGATCGACACGTAACCTGTCCCCACTCTCGAGCAGTGCCAGACCGCCTCCGGTGGCCGCTTCCGGCGAGGCATTGAGGATGGAGGGCGAACCGGAGGTGCCCGACTGGCGGCCATCGCCCAGGCACGGCAGCGACTCGATGCCACGCTGCAGCAGAGCCGCGGGCGGCTGCATGTTGACCACCTCGGCACCGCCGGGGTGGCCCACCGGACCGGCACCGCGCATGACCAGAATGGTGCGTTCATCGATGTCGAGCGACGGATCGTCGATGCGCGCATGATAGTCCTCGGCGCCATCGAATACCGCCACCTTGCCTTCGAAGGCTTCCGGGTCGTCCGGATCGCTGAGAAAGCGTGCGCGGAAGTCGGGGGAAATCACGCTGGTCTTCATCAGCGCCGAGTCGAACAGGTTGCCTTTGAGATTGAGGAAACCGGCATGCTCCACCAGCGGGTTCGCATAGCGGCGCACCACCTCGGCATCCCGGGTCTCCTGGCCTTGCAGATTGGCGGCTAGCGTTCGGCCATTGACGCTCAGCGCGTCGCCATGCAGCTTGCCGGCACCAAGCAGCTCATGTAGCACCGCAGGCACACCGCCCGCCCGGTAAAACTCCTCGCAAAGATAGGCCCCGGCCGGCATTACATTGGCCAAGAGCGGCACTTCATGGCCAAGGCGCTGCCAGTCATCGTTGGTGAGCTCGATACCAGCATGGCGGGCAATGGCATTGACGTGCACCGGAGCGTTGCTGGAGCCGCCCAATGCCGAGCAGGTGACGATGGCATTCTCGAATGCCTGGCGAGTGAGAACGTCCAGCGGCCGCAGATCCTCCCAGACCATGTCGACGATACGCGAGCCCGTATCGAACGCGACCATGGCTCGTTCCTTGTAGGGTGCCGGTATCAGTGCGGATCCGGGCAGGCTCATCCCCAGCGCCTCCGCCATGGAGTTCATCGTCGAGGCGGTGCCCATGGTATTGCAGTGCCCGATGGATGTAGCCGAGTCGCTGGCTCGCGAAAGAAATTCGGCATAGTCGATATCGCCGGCGGCCAGCCGCTTGCGCAGCTCCCAGATGATCGTGCCCGAGCCGACCCGTTCGGCGCCGCGCCAGCCATTGAGCATCGGCCCTCCCGACAAGACGATCGCCGGGATATTGACCGTGGCCGCCGCCATCAGCGCCGCCGGGGTAGTCTTGTCACAGCCGGTAGTGAGCACTACGCCATCGAGGGGGTAGCCGTGCAATATCTCCACCAGCCCCAGATAGGCCAGATTTCGGTCGAGTGCCGCAGTGGGCCGCCGCACGTTCTCGTGGATCGGGTGCATGGGGAACTCGAACGGCACCCCGCCCGCGGCACGGACCCCATCCTTGACGCGCTTGACCAATTCGATGTGATGACGATTGCAGGGCGTCAGGTCGGAGCCGGATTGTCCAATGCCGATGATCGGCTTGCCACTGGTCAACTCTTCCAGCGTCAAACCGTAGTTGAGGTAGCGTTCGATGCACAGCGCCGTCGTCCCCGCATGCAGGGGATTGTCGAACCAGTAGCGCGATCGCAGCTGGTCTGGGGAAATCCGGTGTGGCTTGGTCATCGTCACGCTCCACGCCTGAGTGAGAGAAAAGTGGTTCTGACCATACGCCGCCAACACCGAAGTAGTCGATACATACAAAAGTATATGTTGAACAAATATGGTGAATGTCTGACATTCTACGCAGACATGGTGGTCGCACCAGGTCGATATCCGCTATACCGACAACAACAACGCACCGTGCAGTACGCCAGATGGCTGGGCATCACGTCCTCCGCCGGCGCTGCATATGGAGGCTCCACTCATGCATCATCCCTGGAAGCTCACTCTGGCAATGGCTGGCATCACGTTCACCAGCTTTGCCTACGCCGCCACCCCCGACCTTTCCGACCCTCCCGCCATCGAAGGTGGCGTGCTCGAAGATCACGGCAGCCATACCATTCGCATGGGCATCGGCCTGGCCGAGAGTTCTCCGCAGTATCTTTCCGTGCAGTACTTCGCCGATATCCTCGACCAGCGCACCGAGGGGCGCCTTTCCGTCAATGTCTTCCCCAACAGCCAGCTGGGCGATGACGTGCAGATGATGGAGATGCTCCAGACCGGTACGCTGGACATGAGCTACCCCTCGTCATCACCGGCCACCACCTACGTGTCGGAACTCGCCGTCTTCGACTTGCCGTTCCTGCTGCCGACGCGTGAAGCCGCCATCGCGGTGATGAACAGTGACGTGGCCCAGCAGATGCTCGATGCCTTCGATGGCACCGGCATCAAGGCGCTGACCTTTTCCGAGAATGGCTATCGCCAGCTCACCAACAGCGCCAGGCCGATCGAATCGCCGGACGATGTGGGGGGGCTTGATGTCCGCGGGCTGAGCGTGCGGACCATGGAAAACCCCGTGCACCTCTCCATCTGGGAGACCCTGGGTGCCAACCCCACCCCCATGGCCTTCGGCGAGCTGTTCTCGGCCATGGAGCAAGGCGTAGTCGACGGCCAGGAGAACCCCTGGAGCACCATCCTGACCTCCAATTTCCACGAGGTGCAGGACTACGGCTCCGAGACACGCCACGTCTATACCCCCTTCATCATGATGATGTCGCAGCGTACCTGGGATCGCCTGGCGCCGGAGTATCAGGAGCTGGTGCAGGAAGCGGCACGCCAGTCGGCCGAATACGAGATCCAGCTGGCTGCCGAGTACGACGACTGGGCACGCGAGCAGCTCGAGGAGCGGGGCATGCAGATCACTCGGCTCGACGATGAACAGATCGCCGCCTTTCAGGAAGCGGTACAGCCCGTCTACGACCAGTGGGGCCCGCGGATCGGTGAAGATCTGATCGCCAGCATTCAGGAAATCGCCAACGCTGCTGGTAACGATTGATTCCCTTCCCGGACAGTGTGGCCAAGCAGGGACGGCTCTATCCCTGCTTGGCCGATGGAGCACCGCATGACCACACCCATCCCCCCGACCGATCCCCATGAATATCTTGACGACCCCAACCGCAAGGCACTGGAGTTCGATTTCGAGACCCCCAGGGGACCGGCCGTTTTCCGTTGGCTGTCGGTGCTCATGGAGCACCAGATCGCCGCCTTTCAGGAAGCGGTACAGCCCGTCTACGACCAGTGGGGCCCGCGGATCGGTGAAGCTCTGATCGCCAGCATTCAGGAAATCGCCAACGCTGCTGGTAACGATTGATTCACTTCCCGGACAGTGTGGCCAAGCCGGGA
>NZ_JBYCKL010000019.1:0-23798 GCF_057473365.1 Halomonas sp. TH-94 | reverse complement strand
TGGCCAAGGCCGATCATGGTTTGCTGCCCAATCCCGCCGAGCCGGTGCATCTGGAGCGGGAAGTAGACGCTTTGCTGGAATTCTACGAGGCTCTTGCCGAGGAGAAGCAGGTTACGATGCAGCTCAGTGGCGCCGCCACAGTTACCGGCGACCACCTGATGCTACGCCGTGCGATTGCCAATCTGGTGTCCAATGCAGTGCGGCACACCTCCCCTGGCGGCATGATCGAGATCACGATTACCCAAGCTAAGGAGATGGCACGTCTGAGTGTCAGCAATCCTGGTGAGACCATTCCCACCGATCAGTTAGCCAAACTGTTCGAGCGCTTCCACCGCGCCGACAACATCCGCAGCCACCATGGCGAGGGAGCAGGACTGGGGCTCGCCATCACACGATCCATCGTCAAGGCTCATGGTGGAGATGTTGCGGTCAGTTCGCAGAATGGCATTACGAGCTTCTGCCTCTCCCTGCCCCTCTCCGGCAGGCAAAGTACATCATACCATCGTGGCGCCGACGCTGATGGCGAGTGACAGGCAGAAATCCGTTGCCGGCTCATTTGCGATCAATTTGTTGTAGATAGCGCTCTCCGAGCATCTGGCGGCGTGCCAACCACACGATTATCGGCGGTAGCACGAGCCACTGCAGCAGAGGTGTCAGCCCGGTGCCCACAAGAGGCAGTGTCGGCATCCGCTCGGCGTACTGCCAACGCTGCTGAAGCTCAGTGGCATGCCACTCGAGACCGACTGTAATCACGATACCAGTGGCAATGAAGGCGAAGATCGCTCGCGCATCGGGCCGGAGCAGCCAAGAGCGCTGGCGCCGAAACATCGCTACGACCCAGAAAGCCACCAGGGCAATAAGCACATCGCCCATGGTTGCCCGGGTGCAAAAGATGACCGCATCCCAGTGAGCCATCTCAGGCATTGCGACGAAGTAGGGAACTTGCAGGAATTCCCACGGATAGTTCAACAGAAACGCAAATAGCGCCACGTTGAACTCCGGGATGGCCAATAGCCGGCTAGACCTGCTGTATCCGGCTCGTGCTCCCGCCATTATCAGGGCTCCAGAACAGAGAGAAGGCGATGCTGGGCAACAGCTTGAGACAGTGTTTCACGCCATTCGAAGCCAGGCAACCGCTGCCATGCTTACAGCTCGAGCAGCCATCGTTCCTTGATACCGGTCAAGCGATCTCCTTGGACAGTGAGCTATGGTGAAAAGACCAATCGGCGTCAGACACCCATACGCCGTGCCAATCAATGGCGGGTTGAACCTGATGCTGCGAATCAGCTCGCCTACAGCTGGCCTTTGCACAGGCCAGATTTCAGAATCCATCAATACAGCGAGAATGAATCATGTACGTCTCAACCTTCCAAGACGTGGTGGAGTGGACACGCACCCTGCATGAACATATGGCGCACTGCCTGAAACACTGCTCAACGCAGCAGGATGAAGAGCGCGCCAAGTGGCTGCTGACCTATCTGGCAGACCATGAGGCGGCCTTGGAAAAGGTCGTCGCCGGCTTCGAGAAACAGGCCGATCCCAAGGCGTTGAATACCTGGCTCTACGACTACATTTCCTACCAGCCCATCAAGCCGCACCAGTCATGCAATGCACCCTATGCGGAAATGAGCTTCGACGAGATCTGCCAGGAAATCTTCGATCTTCACAATCAAATCATCGACTTCTATCGCTACCTCGAGGGACGTACAGAGATTCCCGAAACACGTGAGCTGATCGGCGAGCTACTCAAGCTGGAACATCATGAAGCAATGCGCCTGGCCCACCAGACCAGCCGCACACGGGATCTATGAAGGACAATGCTTCCACCACGCCAACGGCACCGTTGACGCAAGCATCGCCGAGCGATATCCCGCTCGGCGGTTCGTCACAGGGCTGCTGGGCGTTAGAGGCCGATCTATATCATGCAGAGGCAAAGCAAGGCCATGAATGATGATCGAAGGTCACCTCATATCACCGCCCTTGGCTTGATTGCGATAATACTCTTTGCAGCTTCGCTATATTGGCTTCGAGTTCTTGTCGCACCCATGGCTTTTTCCCTCTTTCTTATGGCACTGGTGTGGCCGGTATATCAGCACCGTATATTCAAGGGGAAGCGAGCGCTGCGTGTACTCGCCCTTGTCATTGCAGTGCTCCTTGTGCTCATTGCAACCTCAGCCATTCTCCTGCTTATGGGCTACGGCGTCCGCGTCGTTGTGGACGGTCTATCGCAGTACGGTCCGCGTGCGCAGGAGACTTACTACAGCATCGGCATGTGGGTCGAAGAGCGGGGTATTGCCTTTTGGCCCACCGCCGGCGACCCATTCAGTCTCAGCCAGGTGTTTCATCTGCTCCATGAGACAGTGATGCGCATCAATGCAATCATTGGATTTATGGCGTTATCCCTGATCTTTCTTATTTTGGGGTTACTGGAAGCCAATGACATGCAGCGGCGTCTTCCGCATGCCCTGGGAGAAGACGTAGCCGGGCGGTTGTTGAGTGCATGCCATGCTCTCGGATGGAAATTCCGCCGCTATATGCTCGTCCGCTCCGTCGTCAGCTTCTTGACAGGCATTTTGACCTGGCTATTCGCATTGCTGACAGGTCTCGATCTCGCCATCGCCTGGGGAATTTTGGCCTTTGCGTTGAACTACATTCCTTTCCTGGGTTCCATTCTAGCCGTTTTCCCACCAGTAATTTTTGCCGTTGT
Source organism: Halomonas sp. TH-94 (assembly GCF_057473365.1). Taxonomy (NCBI): domain Bacteria; kingdom Pseudomonadati; phylum Pseudomonadota; class Gammaproteobacteria; order Oceanospirillales; family Halomonadaceae; genus Halomonas; species Halomonas sp. TH-94. Next base: position 21,091 of record NZ_JBYCKL010000019.1, on the reverse strand, counting down.
CCAGTTCGATAGCTGGCAAGATCCGGCTCTGATTCTTCTCGGTATGACATTGATACAGTTTTCGATTGGCAACCTCCTGGATCCCAAACTCGAAGGTCATGCGCTGGCCATTTCACCAATTTCCGTCGTATTTTCCATTTTTTTCTGGGGAATGCTTTGGGGCATACCCGGGGCTTTTATGGGCGTCCCCTTACTGATCGCCATCGTCACGATTTGTCATCATTTTCATGACACCTGCTGGATAACGCGAATGTTGACTCCAGGTGGACGAAAAACCCCTCACTCAAGCACATGGCGATGATGAAATTCCATCTCTGTGGCGGGCTCTCCACTTCGTTTTATCCGCAACTGAAGATGGTACCCCCCCTCTTCTGGAAAACTGAAGAAATTTCCATAAGTAATGGCGGTCTCAATGACCAAGTGCAACACATGACCCATCAGGTATCGTGTTGCCATGCCCTATTGCTATCGCCACCTCACTGCTGAAGACCGAGCCGCCATCATGATGATGCGAACCACCCACTCGATCCGGGCCATCGCCGCTCACTTGGGGCGCGCGCCAAGTACCGTGTCACGGGAACTTGCTCGCCACACCGTCGATGCTAGCAGCGGCTACGATGCCAGCCTGGCAGGCTATAGAGCGCGGTTGGCGCGTCACCGGCCACGTCAGCAACCAAAGCTGCACCCCGACAGCGAGCTATTCGATTTAGTCGCCTATCTGCTGCGCCAGTACTGGTCACCGCAGCAGATCGCCAGCACACTGTCACTCATGTTTCCTGATGATAGTCGCCACCAGGTCTCACACGAGACCATCTACAACGCGCTCTATGTGATGCCCCGGGGCTCTCTCAAGAAAGAGCTCATCGCCTGCTTGCGGCAGGGCAACGGCAAGCGTCGGCCGCGCAGCCGGGGTAAAGACCGGCGCGGCCAGATCCCGGACCTGGTCAGCATTCATATGCGGCCGCCCGAGATCGAAGACCGCCTGATGCCCGGCCACTGGGAAGGTGACTTGATCATGGGAGCCAACAACCGATCCGCCGTCGGCACACTGGTGGAGCGCACCACGCGCCTGGTGATACTGGCCAAACTGGATGGCACGACGGCCACCGCCGCTGCCATCGGGTTCAGCGACAAGCTGAACGAGGTCCCACGCGCCTTACGGCTCTCCATGACCTACGACCAGGGCAGGGAGATGATGCGGCACGCCGAGATCACACAGCGGACCGGGACGGCCATCTATTTCGCCGATCCCCATAGCCCGTGGCAGCGGGGCTCCAACGAGAATACCAACGGTCTGTTGCGGCAGTACCTGCCAAAGGGCACGGACCTGTCGGTCTATAGCCAGGAAGAGCTCGATGCCATTGCGGATTCATTGAACACACGACCCCGCAAGACATTGGACTGGCGGACGCCTTTGAGCGTCTATGCCGAGGTGCTCAAGAAGTCAGTCGCTGGACCAAACACCCTTCAATAGTGTTGCGCTTGGAACTTGAGACCGCCAATCGTATCGGCGATAGACATGGGCTCCAGCAACCGATACGTTCCAGCATGACCTTCATGCCGTATACGTGCAGCAACTTCAGCGTCCTCGATTCGCTGGCCGGATTCCTCATCTACTACAGTAACGATGAGGTGTTGCTCCCGGGTCGTGATACCCTCACGCCCCTGATGAATGACTCGATGCTCCCTTATCATCTCTGCTGGCAGAATACCAATATATACGGTCATGCCATCAGCCGACTGGGAGTATCTATCATCGGCTGACAATGACCCAGTACTCCATAATGTCAAGCAGGCAATAAGAAGCAGAGACTTTCTAAAATAATTCATGGCCTTTCTCCCAAAAAAATGCTTCGCCTATTTTCTCTTCCCACTACCATGCGTTTTTTGGTGGCAACTCCAAGGCTCATGAGTTGCATTATCCTTTACGTTCTGATCGACAAAACGGTAGTGTTCTTCCTTCAACCTCGTCCACCAATCATGGCTTACCTCGACTGCATGCTTCCTCAGTATATCCTCCACACAGTCAAGGCATATTCGCGTTGCATCATAAGCAAGGTCGAGCCGACTTTTCCTTGAGTCATACGATACACTCTCCAGCCCATAAAGCTGATCGATGTCGGCGATTGCCGCCTGAATCGCCGCCTCATCACAGGGCACCAGCTTCAGATGCCGGGTTACCAGATTGATCTCGGACACACCCAAGCGGCGATCTTTATCGCTCATATCAATTACCTTATTCTTCAAGAGTATCGTGCTAGCGCATCAGTCCTTTAAGTATTGCTCGGACTGGAGCCACTCACATTGATATGGATCAAGTTTGATCTCACCTTAAAAAAACAGCCAGACATGACGTTATTACTTTATGCACCTCTTCGCTTTCTTTGAAAGAAAATTTTCAACGTAGCTGCCGATTGCAAGATCAAGACGCTTCCGATAAGAGCAAGGAACCAGAATCGAAACCAGTTTGGATCCGGAACCCCACGCTGAAAAACCAGATTCCTGAGGCTCAGCTCATAGTGCAAGAAGAGGAAGTAGCTTGCATGAAGGGCTACAAGATAGAAAATTACGTAAGCGTAATTCTGAAGGTGCTTCCATGTTGAGCTGCCCAGGAAGCGCATGGCCTTGTCGGACGATATGGCGAACAGCACGAGCCCAAGGAAGAGAGCGATCAGACCGATCATGTTGGCAAGCCCGAAGCCCGGGTCAACGAGAACTGGGTCCGAAAGCCCCACTACCGGCAAGTCCTGATAGCCTAAAAAACCGCGGATCGACCAGCGTGCCCAGCCATCCCACACCAGGAAACCGTGTACCAAGGCAAAAATGGCAAACCAGATTCCAAAAGCTCGCCGCCAATTGACGAGATAACCTAGTCTCCGGGGCCACAGCCTTGCCAGCGGACCTATCGCCATGACGACAACCAATAGAATGAAGGCGGCATCACCGAAGGCCCGCCAAGTGCGCATTTCCGCGTCCCACTCCATACGGCTCAACCAGAATAGCCCGGCTGCCGCGGCACCGGTCAGGGCGACAGCGAAGTGCTTGCCAAAGTGCCAGCTCTTTGTCTGCTCCTTGGTTTTTGTTGGTGATGCCCCTTCATCCATGATCCCACTAGCCTGTGCTCTATGCTCCATCTCCAACCCTCTCTCCTCTTTATCCTGACGTCTCGACTTCGCCGGGCTAAGCGCGCTGATAAATGGCGTCAGTCGAGGCGTACCCAGTCGCGACCGCCGTTGTCGCTCTGCAGCAGCCGCCCTTCGTCATCGGCTGCCACCAGGCGCTCAGGGTTGCTGGGACCCACCGCCAGGTGCAGGAGATAACGCTCTCCCCAACCACGCTTCACGACTTCCCACTCGCGGTTGGCCTCTTCGGCCATCAACAGACCGCTATCCAGCACGAAGGCATAGAGCCGCCCATCATGGGCCACCACCAGACTTACGGGACGGCGCTCGGGGTGAATGGGACGCCAGCGCTGGCCGCCATTGGGGCTCATCAGCAATCCGCCCTGGGTGGCAGCAAAAAGATGCTCGGGGTCACGGCTGGAAGCCGCCAGAGCGATCAGGCCGTCGGGAGCTCGTCCCTGGATCTCCCATTGATGCCCCCCGTCATGGCTGACCTGCAGCCAGCCAGCGTAAGCGCCGTAGAGCACATTCGGGTCGGCCTCACTGACGGTAAGTTGATGAAAATCCACCGGGCCATCGACACCTGGCGAACGCTGCTCCCAGCGCTTGCCGCCATCGGTGGAAACCACCAGGCCAAGGTTACCGCCTCGGGCCGGGTGGCCGCTGGCGAAGAACGTTTCGGCGTCGGCAGGGTGCGGCGTGAAGCCCATGAAGTCATGGGTCTCTTCCGAAATCCGGCGCGCCAGTCGGTCGGCACCAACGGCGTAGAAGCCATGGTGGGTAGCCAGCCAGAGGCGATCGCTGTCCGAGCGGTCGAAGGCCAGGCCGTGTATATGGGTTTGCTGGCGCAGCTGCTCCAGGCTGATACCCTTCTCTTCGCGTGAGCAGCCCGCCAACAGCAGAGTCGCCAACGCCGTCAGCAGCAGAAAGGCGCTTTGGAAATAGCGCATCGTGAAATCTCTCTCATCATGATCGGACCCGGAGCCGCCCGGCGGCCCCGGATTGAAGAAGCAGCGGCGATCTCAGCTCACGCGGATCGTCGCCATCATGCCGAGCTCCTCATGCTCGATGATGTGGCAATGGAACAGCCAGTCGCCGGGCTCACGGAACACCATTCGCAGCTTCAGACGCTGATAAGCCGCCAGATTGACGGTGTCTTTCCAGGCCAGCCAAGGCGCTTGCTGCCATTCGCCTTCGGCATCGCGGGTGGCGATCACCTGGAAATGGGTACCGTGCACATGGAAGGGATGATCCATGTGGGAGTTGTTGAAGACCTCCCACTCCTCCACCTCGCCCACCTTGCCTTCGAACAGAATCTCATCCATGGCGAAGGCACGACCGTTGATCAGGAAATCCACCTCGGGGCGCTCAGCCGCTGCGTCCATGGCATGATCAGCCCCATGGCCAGGGCCGTGGGTACCATGATGACTGCCGCTGCCATGACCGGCATGCGGATCGCCGTGGCCGGCACCGTGATCGTCATGGCCGGCATGCGGGTCGCCGTGGCCGGCACCGTGATCGTCATGGCCCGGCATCACTTCGGTCAGTTCCACCCGGCGTTGCACTACCGGTTCACCCAGCGGCTCGACACGGCCCAGGCGCTCGGGCAGCGAGACGGGAGCTTGAACCGCCGAGTCGAGCGTGTGAATCGCCAGCAGCGGTGCCACGGCGTCCAGATGGGGCGGCCTGTCGCCCATCCAGCCACGCTCGTAGGGGTGGCTGGCCAATTGGAAGTGTCCCTCGGCCCGCTCGCTGACCCGCACCAGCAGGTCGGCCCGCTCGCCCGGGGTGAGCAGCAGTTCCTCCAGCGGCTGCGGCCGCTCGATCAGCCCGCCGTCGGTGCCGATCAGGATCAGCTCGTGCTCATCCAGACGCAGGCGCAGATAGCGTCCGGCACATGCATTGATCAGCCGCAGGCGCAAGGTAGAGCCCGGCGCCACATCGAGCCGCGGTTCGCGCTGGCCGTTGACCAGCAGAAGCTCGCCCTCGCGGCCGTTCATCCAGTCCTCGGCGGTATGGGGCGCGACCTCGCCATTCGCCCTCAGGCGCAGGTCGCTGATCACCAGCAGGTGCTCCTCGACCCCGGCAGGCAGTGCATCCTCGGCGGGGCGAACCAGCAGCGCTCCCGCCAGGCCATGCGCCACCTGCCTGGCCGTGCCCTCGTGAGGGTGGGGGTGGAACCAGTGCAGGCCCGCACTCCCGCTGGGGAAGGCGTAGCGGTACTGGCGCGACTCACCCGGCGCCACGGCGTCCCAGGGAGCGCCATCGTGCGCCTGCGGTACCGGCACGCCGTGCCAGTGCAAGGTGGTCTCCTGCTCCAGCTCGTTGATCAGGGTGATATCCAGCTCATCGCCCTCTCTCACCTCGATCAGTGGCGCCACCTTGCCGTTGTAGAGCCAGAGCCTGGCCTCGAGCTCATCGCTCAGGGGCACGCTGAGGGGGGCCGGGGTCAGCACGCTGCGGAAGCGGCCGGCGGATTCGCTCAGGTTGACGATACGCGGCAGCGACTGTAACGGCTGGCCGCCCTTCGGCAAGGCGGCCAGGCTGGCAGGCGGCACCCCATGGGGGTGCTGGCGAGACAGGGCGTAACCCATGGTGCCAGCCGTCGACAGCAACAGCGCGCCCAGCGCCGAGTAGCCCAGAAATTCACGACGTTTCATTGACTTGTCCTCGAGACATGTACGCTCTCACCGCGAATCGATCGTCCGCGGCGCCATCAGGGGAAAGAGGTTCAGACCCGAGGAGGGCGTTCGATGGGATCCGGCGGTCCGAAAGGACCGTCGGGAACGGCATCGAACAAGATCAATGAAGACGCCAAGGCGCGACCGTCCGACGACATCACGACGGTTCCGCACTGCAGGCAGGGTAGGCAGCAGGGAGACGCTGCGGAGGAATGCGGCTCATCCGGATCGGTCATTTCCCAGGCCAGCGGCTGCTCCTGGGCTATCAGGCTATCCAGGCAGGAAGCATCGCCATGGTGCCCACCGGCAACCACGGGTGGCACGATGACCAACATCAGGGCCAGCGACAGGCTCAGTAGCCAGTGCCAGGAGAATCGACGCATGGAGGTAGGGACGTATGAGCCAGTGGTAACCGGAGTATTTCATGCTCGGGAGAGGGGGAGCAACCTGAGTCCTGCCCATACCTTGCCTGAAAGATTCTTGCGTTCGGGGAGGTCGGCTGACCGAGATCAGGAAATGGTGACTTTTCGCGGCTTGCGAGCCGGCGGCGCTTGTCTGCCTTTCTTCACATCGCGATGATGAACGGGTAGCTCTTCATCGGATACCAGCCGCTCATGCGCAGAATACTGCTTGTCCTGGTCAGCCTGTGCCTGGTCCTGTCGCTGTCGGCAGGCTCAACGGCACTTGCCAGCGTGGACGCTGTGCGCGATGCCGCCCATGGCCAGCATGAGGCAGCCCGAGACGAGCACCCCGCCTGCGGCCAGACGGCCCACACCGATGTGACCGAGTGCCAGGTCAGCTGCCTGAGCAGCAGCCACTGCATGAGTGGGGCCATGCCGCTCACTGCGACCCTGAGCTCGCCTGCCCTGGCGACGCGGCCCCCTTGCCATACCGGGGTCCGGCCCACTCCTCCCTGCTTCATGGATGAGCGACCTCCCAGAACCGCCTGATTTGCCGCTAACGACCCGGCGCGCCAGCGCCATTGACCTCGTATGCTGTCTATCAGGAGCCCACCATGGCGACCCTTCTCACCTATTCAGCCCCCTTGCTGTCGGGCAAGCCCGCCATGCCAGGAACAACCGCCCGAGCCGCCGTACTCATGGCCGGCATGCTGCTGGCCGGCACGCAGAGTTTCGCGCATGACGAGCCGGCACATACGCATGCCGCTCCGACGAGTGTGAGCCATGCGGCGCATAACCATGACCATGACCATGACCATGACCATGACCATGACCATGACCAACAGGAGCATGGCAGCGAGGCGACCCACGATCACGGTCATCAGCACGATCACGGCCATGTCCACCAGGGTCACGACCACGCAGGCAGCGCGGCGAAGCACGACCCTGCTCATGGCCATGCTCATCGCACCCACGACGACGAGCACGCGGAAGCGGCTCATGATGCGAACGCACATGACCACGCACATGACCACGCGCATGAGCATGCTCACGATCGGGCCATGCCGGAGGCATGGGCAGCCCGTGAGAACCCCCTGCCGCTGAGCGCCGAAGCCCTTGCCCGCGGTGAGCAGGTTTACCAGCAGTACTGCTCCGCCTGCCATGGCCCGCTGGGCCAAGGCGATGGCCTGGCGCCCGCCGTCGCCTACTTCGATCCCAGCCCCACCAACCTGGCGCTGCACGGGCCCGCCCATGGCGCCGCGGAATATGCCTGGATCATCAGCGAGGGCAATGCCGAGAGCGCCATGCCGCGCTTCGACACCAAGCTGAGCGAGAAGGAAATCTGGTCCGTAGTGCACTACATTCGCCATGGCCTGGCAGATGAGCAGGACGAGCAGTACGCCCAGGCCCATCAGCACTGAAAACGAATCGGGCGCCCAAGGGCGCCCGATTCGTTCATGGCTAGATCAAGGCTAGACCGCCAGCTCTCGCCAGAGCAGGCTCTCTTCTTCTTCCTCAGGCTCCGGTTCCGGCTCCAGAGCGGGCGTGAGGGCAATGACCTCACCGCTGGGGTTCTCGAGTAGCTCACGCAGCATTTCGTAGTTCAGGGCCGTGGCCGGCTCGTCGTCGTCACGCTGCAGCATGGCCAGCGTTTCCATCAGGTTGGCCATGCCGGTTTCCTGCTCGCCCAGCGCCTCGTAGACCTGCACGTAGGGCGTGTCGCCGTCCCAACCCGCCTTGATCGGCTGGTTGATCAGATGCACCTGCATGCCGACCGGCACACGGTCGAAGATCGACTCGATGTCTTCGGGGAACATGCGAACGCAGCCACGGCTGGCGCGCATGCCGACCCCGTCGGGCTGGTTGGTGCCGTGAATCAGATAACCGGGGATATCGAGCAGGATGGCATGCCTGCCCAGCGGGTTATCGGGCCCCGGCGGCACCACCGCGGGCGCCGTCTCGCCGCGAGCGGCCGCCTCCTCACGCACCGAGCGCGGCGGGTACCAGGCCGGGTCCTTGAGCCGCATGGTGGTCTTGGTGATGCCCAACGGCGTATCGAAGCCTTCGCGACCGATACCGATGGGATAGGTCTCGACTCGCGGTGTCTCACCTTCTCTCGTCGACGGGTAGTAATAGAGCCTGAGCTCGGCCACGTTGATCACGATGCCTTTGCGCTCCACCGGGGGCAGGATGAAGCGGCCGGGAATCAGCACTTCAGTGCCCTCACCCGGCATCCACACGCTGACATCGGGGTTGGCACGGCGGATCTCTTCGTAGCCAACGTTGTTGGCGCGGGCTATGTCGATCAGCGTCTCGTCCTGACGCGCCTCGACGACGTAATCCTTACCGATGACATCGCCCCGCTCGGGCAGGGGGTAGTGTCCCTTGGGCCACTCCTCCTCGGTCGCATTACCGTTTTCCGCCGCATCTTCCTCGGCCCAGCTCATCCCGGCCAGCAGAAAGGTGGCCAATATGCCCAGGCCAAGGGACAGCCAGGTCTGGCGTCGCAAGGTCCAGTTGCACTCACGTACCACAGCATACAGATTCATAGCGTTGCCTCTTGCCTGTCTAACCTTAGGAAACTAATAAAAAATGCCCCTATCATAACGATCCTCTGCAAAAGTCGACACCTCACGGGCTTCGGCTTCTCCATGCGCCGGCTCAAAGTACGGGGGCAAAGAGATAGGCGCCCCGCCCCGCCACACGATGCCAAAGCGGCCGGTCGAGTAGGTCCTCAACCGTCATCTGGCGCGACCTGGCAAAGTCCCGTTCGAACATCGCCTCCACATCGCTGGCAAACTCCCCATCCATGATCAGCGCCGTCACCTCGAAGTTGAGGCGGAAGGAGCGGTTGTCGAGGTTGACGGTGCCCACGGCAGCCCAGGCGTCGTCCACCAGAAACGCCTTGCCATGCAGAAAGCCCTCCTGATAGCGATGAATTTCGACCCCGGCGTCGATCAGCGGCCCCAGAAAGGCGTAGGCCGCGTAGAAGGTCAGCAGATTGTCCGGTCGTTCAGGAATCAGAATCCTGACATCGATGCCGTTCAACGCCGCCAGCTTGAGCATGCCCTGCACCCCCTCGTCGGGCACGAAATAAGGGCTCGAGATCCAGATCCGCTCGCGCGCGGAATGGATCGCTTGCTGGATCATCAGGCTGGCGGTCTCGAAGCGATCCGCCGGGCCGGTGGGCAGAATCAGCGCTGGCACCCCATTGACCGAAGGCACGGACGGCTCCCAGGGCAGGTCGGGAACCTCCTCGGTGGCCCAGTGCCAGTCCTCGATGAAGACGAGCTGCAAAGCCAGCGCCGCCGGCCCTTCCAGCTTGAGATGGGTGTCGCGCCAAGGGCCAAGATCCTCATGCCCTTGCAGATATTCATTGCCGATGTTGAAGCCGCCGACCCAGGCCCTCGCGCCATCGGCCACCACGATCTTGCGATGATTGCGAAAGTTGAGCTGAAAGCGATTGCCCGGGCCACGTGTGGAGTGGAATCGGTGCACGTTCACCCCGGCGTCGCGCAGCGCCTGCAGATAGGCGTTCGGCAGCTTGTAGCTACCGATCTCGTCATACAGGAAATAGACCTCGACACCTTCGCTGGCCCTGGCGATGAGGCGCTGCTGAAGCTCACGCCCAAGGTCGTCGTCACGCACTATGTAGAACTGCACCAGCAGGTAACGCTCTGCGGCTTCGATGCCGGCAAAGATGCTGGCGAAGGTTTCCTCACCATCGATCAGCAGGGTGGCGTCATTACCGCCCAGGTAAGGCAGCTTGGCCAGCCGCTCCACGCCGGCCAGCGGACGGGCATTCTCGGACCACTCGACGCGATGCGCGCCAAGCTCGCCCAGCTTGTCCGCCAGCGCCCGGGCCAGCTCCGAGTCCTCGTCACGCCGCGAGCTGACATAGCCTTCGAACTTGTTGCGCCCGAATATCCAGTAGGTCGGCACCGCCACGTACGGGATAGTGTTCAACGAGACGATCCAGGCGATCGCCCCTTGTGAAGTACGGCTCGACATCAATGCCTCAACCGAGGACACCATCCCGACGACATGCGCCAGCGCCACGAAAATGGCCAGCTTGCCCCAGGAACGGCGACGCTGTGGGCGACTGCGCGAAAGCCAGGCGATCATCAGCTCGCCTCTTGCCCGTAAGGTGCCACAGCGGGCAACTCGTCCCGGCCCTGTCGTCGCGACCACAGGATGAGTGCCGCCCCGGCAGCGATCATCGGCAGGGTCAGCAGCATGCCCATGGTTACCCAGCCGAAGGCAACGAAGCCGATGTGGGAGTCCGGCAGTCGCACGAACTCCACCGCGAAACGGAAAATGCCGTAAAGTATCAGAAACAGGCCGGAGACCAGTCCACGACGCCGTGGGCGGCTGGATATCCACCACAGCACCACGAACAGCACAACCCCCTCGAGAGCAAACTCATAGAGCGCCGAAGGGTGGCGAGGCTCGGGACCCATGTGCGGGAACGGCATGGCCCACGGCAGGTCGCTGACTCTCCCAGGCAGCTCGTGGTTGATGAAGTTGCCGATTCGGCCCGCGCCCAGGCCAATCGGCACCAGCGGTGCAATGAAGTCAGTCAGTTGGAAGAAGGCAAGATTCTTCTTGCGAGCGAACAGCAGCGCCGCCAGTAGCACGCCGATCAAGCCGCCATGAAAACTCATCCCGCCATCCCAGAGCCTGAAGGCCCACAGCGGATTGGCGAGGAACTGATCCATGCCGTAGAACAGCACGTATCCCAGACGACCTCCGGCCACCACGCCAATGGCGGCATAGAAAAGCAGGTCACCGATGTCGTCGTGGGTGAGCCCGAGGCGGTGGGCACGGTAGCGTCCCAGCAGCCAGGCGGCAACGAAGCCCACGACGTACATCAACCCATACCAATGAATCTGCAGCGGTCCGATGGCTATGGCCACCGGGTCGATATCGGGGTAGTTCATCACAAGAGTCCTCTTTACAGGCGCAAGACATACAAAGCCACACCTGTAGCGAATGCGGTGCAAAAGCGTGGAGTATCGGCATTCCGAAGGGGGACTAAACCCGCGGGGGGCGCTCCAGACGGTCACGTGATGCGGGTAGCGGCGCTTCATCGATACCCCAACGAGGATCTGGCGAACGGGGGACTAATGCGAGAAGCGAGAGACTGGCACCGGTGCAAATCGGCGTCGCCCCTGCGCAGGCGGCTTGCTCGACCGTCTGCGCCTGGCTGCTGTCGGCATAGGTCACCGTAGCAACGTCCAGCACCGAAAGAGCGCCTGCCTGGCAATCTTCATCGCCGTGACTCCAGGCGCTCATGGCAGCCTGCGGCAGCGTAAACACGATGCCGAGCAGTAGGCAGAACAACCAGGTGAGTGGACGGTAACGCATCGAAACGAATCAGCCGAGTCGGTGTAAGGGGACGCATCTAGTCTTCCATGGTCGCAAGCGAGCCGCAAGCGCCCCTCTCATTTTCCTACGGCCAGGGCCGAGCGCGGCGGCGAGGAGGTCTCATCCATTTGACGCCTGACGCCTAGGCAACTTCAACCCCATGATCAGAGCTTCGTTCTTAGTATCAATCACCTCGAATCCATGTCGGCGGTAAAAATTGATAGCACGATGGTTATCGATAAGCACTTCCAGCTTCAGACACCGGAATCGCCTAACTTCCGAGGTACTGATGATTAGGTCGAGTAATTCACCTGCAATACCTGACCCCCGCGCCTCCGGCGACACCCACATTAGCGACAGAAACCCGCACAGCGTTTCGAGATCGTTACAGTAGAATGCGGCGATACCGAGCACCTCGCTCTCTCGGTAATGCACCAGCAGCTCCGCCTTTCGCATCAGCTTAGCTGCATAGGTTTCCAAGTCGATACCATAGAAAAAATCGCCACACGGGCGATTGTGTTCCTCCCGCAAGATAGCAGCCAACTCTTCAGCCTTCATGGCGAGATCTCCATGGCAGAACATCCTCATTGACCATTGTGTCGACATTGCCCCAGCCAGCAATTACGGTTCGAAGCCGCCAGGCGATCAACCCATAGGGGGCCGCCCCTGAAGCGCCCAGCTTTAACCACCATCGCGACTGACCTGCAGGCGGCGATCTCAGCTCACGCGGATCGTCGCCATCATGCCAAGCTCCTCGTGCTCGATGATGTGGCAATGCAGCAGCCAGTCGCCGGGCTCACGGAACACCATTCGCAGCTTCAGCCGCTGATAAGGCGCAAGATTGACGGTATCTTTCCACGCCAGCCAAGGCGCCTGCTGCCACTCGCCTTCGGCATCGCGGGTGGCGATCACCTGGAAATGGGTACCGTGCACATGGAAGGGATGATCCATGTGAGAGTTGTTGAACACCTCCCACTCCTCCACTTCACCGACCCTGCCTTCGAACAGAATCTCATCCATGACGAAAGCGCGGCCGTTGATCAAAAAGTCCACCTCGGGGAGTGGGGCCGTCTCATCCATCGCGTGATCAGCCCCATGTCCGGCGCCATGGGTGCCATGATGACTGCCGCTGCCGCCGCCATGACCGGCGTGAGGATCACCGTGTCCGGCATGCGGACCATCATCTCCAGAACCGTGATTGCCATGGCCCGGCATCACCTCGGTCAGTTCCACCCTTCGCTGGACTGCCGGCTCACCCAGAGGCTCGACGCGGCCCAGGCGCTCGGGCAGCGAGACGGGGGCATGAACGTCCGCGTCGAGAGTGTGAATCGCCAGCAGCGGTGCCAACTCGTCTAGATGGGGCGGCCTGTCGCCCATCCAGCCACGCTCATAGGGGTGGCTGGCCAATTGGAAGCGTCCCTCGGCCCGCTCACTGACTCGCACCAGCAGGTCGGCCCGCTCACCCGGGGTGAGCAGCAACTCCTGCAGTAACTGCGGCCGCTCGATCAGACCACCGTCGGTGCCGATCAGGATCAACTCATGCTCATCCAGGCGCAGCTGCAAATAGCGTCCCGCACAGGCGTTGATCAGTCGCAGACGCAAGGTGGTGCCCGGCGCGACATCGAGCCGGGGTTCGCGCTGACCGTTGACCAGCAGCAGCTCACCCTCGCGACCGTTCATCCAGTCCTCGGCGGTGTGGGGTGCGACCTCCCCACTAGCCCGCAGACGCAGGTCGCTGACCACCAGCAAGTGCTCCTCGAGCTCGGTAGGCAGTACATCCTCGGCGGGGCGGACCAGCAGCGCCCCCGCCAAACCATGAGCCACCTGCGAGGCCGTGCCCTCGTGAGGATGGGGGTGAAACCAGTGCAGGCCCGCACTCCCCGCAGGGAAGGTATAGCGGTACTGGCGGGACTCGCCCGGCGCCACCGCGTCCCAGGGGGCACCATCCTGGGCCTGGGGCACCGGCACGCCGTGCCAGTGCAGGGTGGTCTCCTGCTCCAGCTCGTTGATCAGGGTGATGTCCAGCTCATCCCCCTCGCGCACCTCGATCAGCGGCGCCACCTTGCCGTTGTAGAGCCACAGTCGGGCCTCGAGCTCATCGCCGAGCGGCACCGCATGGGGGGCCGGGGTCAGCGCGCTGCGAAAGCGGCCGGCCGTCTCGCTCAGGTTGGCGATGCGCGGCAGCGGCTGGAGGGGCTCTCCGCCCAGCGGCGTCGGGGCGAGCCCGACGGGCGGCGTCGAATGGGGAAGCTGGCGAGAGAGGGCATAGCCCATGGTACCGGCCGTGGACAGCACCAGGGCGCCCAGCGCCGAGTAGCCCAGAAATTCGCGACGTTTCATCAAGTGATCCTCGTGACATGAACACTCTCACCGCGGTTCGATCACCCGCGGCGCCATCAGGGGAAGAGAGGTTCAGGCGCGAGGAGGCCGCTCGAAGGGAGCGGGAGGCCCCGCAGGATGGCCCAGGCCGGGCCCGGACAGGGGATGCGGGGATGCTACCGCCTCGATGGTCAGCCGGGCCATGCTGGCACCGCACTGGGCACAGGGGATGCAGCAGGGAGAGGCCAGGGAGGCATCCGGCTCGCTGGGGTCGGCGATTGCCGAGAGGTCCCAGGCCGCTGCCCCCTGCATGGCCGAATGCTCCATGAGCTGACTCTCCAGGCAGGCGGCATCCCCATGGTGCCCGCCCGCGGCGACGGGCGGCGCCATGGCCAGCACCAGGGCCATCAGCAGGCTGAGAAGCCAATGGGAGGAGAGTCGACGCATGTAGGGATAAACGGCCTTGTGAGCCAATGGAGGCGCGAGTATTTCACGGCCTCGAGGCCCCCGCAACCTGGGCCCTGCCCACAGGTTTACCATCGGAGATTCTTTGACGTGAATCAATGGACAGCTGGCGCTGCTGGACTAGGGTAAGGGCTACACGACACCGACAAGCGAGACACCGTCATGCAGCCTCAGGCGCCCGGGCAGCGCGCAGCACCCCGCCAGGGAGGACTCCCCCTCTGGCTCGGTGCCGTGCTCATCCTGGCGCTGCTGCTGGTCGCTCTGATGGCCAGGGCCCAGACGGCGGAACCTGCCCATCCGGTCGACCCACCGGTGCCGGGCCTCGAGCTCGCCTTCGGCGAGGCCGCGTCGGAGGCCTGGCTCAGCACAGCGCCCGACTTGCCCCACTGCCACCATGACCACGCCTGGCGCCCCGCCTCGGGCGTGCTGCCCCGCAGCGAGTCGCCGGATGCCACTCCCGACCCGTCGCCCCTGATCGCCTCCGTCGCTGGGCCATCCGTGCACCTCACCTCGGCACTTGGCCACCCCCTTCCTGGGCCCGCCTCTCCCCACACCGTTCCCCTCTACCTGCTGACACAGCGCTTCCGGTCCTGAGTCCTGGGTGGTTTCCCAGACACCCAGTCGTAGTCGCGCGGCATTGACCTCTGTGCCGCACATAGCCGGAATACTGTGAGCATTGGCCCTCGACGGGACCAATCAGCAGCAAGGAGAACGATCATGAAACTTCGCAAGCAGACTCTCGCCCTCGGACTCGCCCTGGCACTCGGTGCCGGTAGTGCCGGCACCGCCCTCGCCCAGGGCATGCCGGACTCTCGACCCGGTCAGGGAAGCGGCATGATGGGAGGCATGATGGGCGGCGGCGGCCAGGGCGGCATGGGCCCCGGCATGATGGGAGGCATGATGGGCGGCGGCGGCCAGGGCGGCATGGGCCCCGGCATGATGGGAGGCATGATGGGCGGCGGCATGATGCCCTGCCCGATGATGGGCGAGGGCATGGGCATGATGTCGATGCTCGACCCCGATCAGCGCAGCCAGATGCGCGAATTGATGCAGGAGCACCGCCCGGCCCAGTTCGAGCGCAAGGGGCGCCTGATGAATCTGCGCGACGACCTGATGGCCGAGATGCACGGCGAGCGTCCGGATCCGGAGGCCGTGCAGGAACTCCACGGCCGCATGGCCGAGTTGCACGGCGAGATGATGGCCGAGATGGTGCGCATGCGTAACGCCATGCACGACCTCATGACCGATGAGCAGCGCGAGCAGCTTCAGCAGGCGGCGCCCGCCGACGTGGATCCCGAGGACCACGATGCCCATCACTGATCGGCGGAGTCACTGAGTACGCAACATCAAGGACGGCCAACCCTGGCCGTCCACTAGGCGACAGCTGCAGGAGGCACGTGATGAGTGACACCAGGTCCAGAACGATCACCCTGACGGTACCCGGCATGGGCAGCGACCACTGCGCCGGCATCGTGCGCAAGACCCTCGAGCGCCTCGATGGCGTGAGCGAGATCCAGACCAATATCGCCAACCATCATGTCAGCGTGACGGTCGAGGAAGGCGGACCCGACGGCAACACCCTGAAGGGAGCCGTCGAGGGTGCCGGCTATGACGTGGCCGCCGTCAGCGGTGGTGGCCAGCAGCAGATTCGCCTGACGGTGCCCGGCATGGGCTCGGACCACTGCGCCGGCATCGTGCGCAAGACGCTCGAACGCCTCGATGGCGTGGGCGAGATCCAGACCAATATCGCCAGCCACCGCGTCAGTGTGACCATCGAGGCCGGTGGCCCCGATGGTGAGGCGCTGAAGCGCGCCGTCGAGGGGGCCGGCTATGACGTGGCCGCCGTGCAGACCGAGGAGCAGGAGGCGGGCGACGGCGACGCCGAGATCGAGGAGGCCTACCTCGCCCAGGCGCGCAAGCGCCTGATCATCGCCGGCATACCCGCCACCCTGATCATGCTGTTGATGATGCCGCACATGTTCTGGCAGCCGATCCCGGGCTACCTGGCCATCGTCGCCCTGCTGGCCTTCCCGGTGATCTTTCTCTACGGCGGCGCCGCCACGCACCGCTCGAGCTGGCGCTCGCTGAAGAACGGCACCTTCAACATGGACGTGCTGATCTCCATGGGCAGCCTGCCGCCCTACCTGATCGGCCTGGTCGGCTTCATTACCCCCATGACCTCGTTCATCGAGATGGGCGCCACCATCATGACCTTCCACCTGCTGGGGCGTTACCTGGAGGCCCTGGCCAAGGGGCGCGCCTCCCAGGCCATTCGCCGCCTGCTGACCCTGGGCGCCAAGACGGCCCGGGTGGAGCGCAACGGTGAGGAGGTCGAGGTGCCGGTCAAGGAGCTGGCGCCCGGCGACATCATGATCGTGCGCCCCGGCGACAAGATCCCCACCGACGGCGAGGTGGTCGAGGGCGAGAGCCATCTCGACGAGTCCATCGCCACCGGTGAATCGATCCCGGTCTACAAGAGCCCCGGCGACAGCGTGATCGGCGCCACCATCAACAAGGAGGGGCGCCTGCGGGTCAAGGCGACCCGGGTCGGCGGCGACACCTTCCTCGCTCAGGTGGTGCGCCTGATCGACCAGGCCCAGGGTTCCCGGGTGCCGATCCAGGAGTTCGCCGACCGCATGACCGGCCGCTTCGTGCCGGCGGTGATCCTGATCGCCCTGGCCAGCCTGGCGGCGTGGCTGCTCATTCCGGATGCCCTGCGCCCGATCCTCGACTGGGGCGCGACCTTCCTGCCCTGGGTCAACCCCGAGGCCGCCACCCCGGTGCTGGCGATCCTGGCCGCCGTGGCGGTGCTGGTCATCGCCTGCCCCTGCGCGCTGGGCCTGGCAACGCCCACGGCGCTGATGGTGGGCTCCGGCATCGGTGCCGAGCGCGGCATCCTGATCCGCTCCGGCGAGGCGATCCAGACCTTCAAGGACGTCAAGGTGATGGTGCTCGACAAGACCGGCACCATCACCCGCGGCGAACCGACGCTGACCGAGGTGGTGGCCGCCGAGGGCGTCGAGGAGTCGCGCCTGCTGATTCTGGCGGCGAGCGTGGAGAACGCTTCGGAGCACCCCATCGCCCGGGCCATTGTCGACGGTGCCAAGGAACGCGATGTGACGCCCGGCGAGGTCAGCGAGTTCCGCTCCACCGGCGCCCGCGGCGTCTCGGGCCGGGTGGGCGACGCGAGCGTGCTGATCGGCAATCGCCTGCTGCTCGAGGAGGAAGGCGTGGCCGGCCTCGAGGCCCTGGATGACGCCATGGGCGAGCTCGAGGGCAAGGGACGCACCGTGGTGATCGTCGCCGCCGACGGCCAGGCGCTGGGCCTCGTGGCCGTGGCCGATACCCTCAAGGAGGAATCGAAGGAGGCCATCCGCGGAATGCACGCGCTCGGCCTGCACGTGGTGATGATCACCGGCGACAACGAGCGTGCCGCCCGGGCCGTGGCCGACGAGGTCGGCATCGATGAAGTCCAGGCCGGCGTACTGCCCGAGGGCAAGGTCGATGCGATTCGCAAGCTGCAGGAAAGGTACGGCAACCACGTGGCCATGGTGGGCGATGGCATCAACGACGCCGCGGCGCTGAAGCAGGCCAATGTAGGCATCGCCATCGGTGCCGGTGCCGACGTGGCCATCGAGGCCGCCGACGTGACCCTGGTACGCGGCGAGCTCACCGGCGTGGTGGAGGCCATGCACCTCTCTCGCGCTACCTTCAGCAAGATCGTGCAGAACCTGATCTGGGCCAGCGGTTACAACGTGGCAGCCATTCCCATGGCCGCCGCAGGCCTGCTGCACCCCATGATCGGCGTCATCGCCATGACCGCCAGTTCGCTGTCGGTCATCGGCAATTCGCTGCTGCTCAAGCGGCGCTATAACCGTATTCAACCCCGAGGAGACGACTCATGAACCGACCTCGTTCCAATCCCGACCTTCACACAAATTCTGCCGAGGAGAGCCACGAAGCCCCGGGGCAGACGCCGGGCCAGCACTCGGGTGGGCTGCATCACTGGATGATGACGCTCTGCCTGATCCTCATGGGTGGCGCCTTCGCGTTCGTACTGTGGCGTGGCCAGACGGGCGGCAGCCTGTTGTTGCTGTTGCCGATGCTGCTATGTCTAGGCATGCATTTCCTCATGCATCGCCACGGCCATCGGCATCGTGACGAATGACAGCGGAGAGTTGCGCTGGGTCAATGCAGCGCAGGGTACACCACGCTAGGATGACGATGAGCATACTGAGGCTGCACCATGATTCGACTCGCCACTTCCAACCTGCAACATCGACGCATCCAGCGCCTCCTGGCGCTGCTGCTCGTGCTGCTGGTGGCGATGAGCAGCCTTACGACGCACGCTGGCATGCAGGCCGATCTGACAGACTGCATCGCTGTCGAACAGCTGCAGGAAGCGAACGACAGCGAAGATCACAACTGTGGCACCTGCACCGCTGTGTCCCCGAGGCTGCGGTTGACCCTTTCCGAGCCAGCCGAGCAGTCGACCACGCTCGACGTGGCCTTCATGCCCCACTCCCCCCTGCCGCCACAGCGCCCTCCCAGAGCCTGATCTACGTTGGCGGCCTCGCCGCCTGGCCATCACGAGCCGTTCACGATTTTCTTAGATCAGGAGTTCCATCATGACCCTTTTTCGCAAAGACGCCCTTGCTCGGCGCCCCGTTACCGATGCCGTTTCACACACCATTCCGACCATGCGACTACCCCACGCCTTCGGCTGGCTACTCGCCGCCGGCCTGGCGCTCGTCAGCACCGCCGGTCTGGCCGGTCAGATGCCCCAGGGCCAGGTGTTTACCGCCAATGAACACGGCGCCTCGCTGACTCACATCCAGCTTGCCGAAGGCACCATCACTACACATGACATCGCGATTGCACCGCATAACGTTCAGGTCAGCGCCGACGGGCGCTATCTGCTGGCCGTCGGCGAGCGCGCCGGACACGCTCATGGCGGCAATGGTCACGCCCACGCTCATGGCGACGAGCCTGGCAAGCTGAAGGTGTTCGATGCCCTCGACTTCGACGGCACGCCGCTCGCCGTCATTCCGGTGGGCAGCCATCCGGCGCACGTGGTGAGCGACCTGACAGGCCAGTTCGCCTTCGTGACCAACGCCGGCGATGCCAGCGTGTCGGTGGTCGACCTGGAGTCTCGCGAGCTGGTCGCCACCATCGGAACCGGCGACTACCCCCATGGACTGCGGCTGAGCCCAGACGGCAGCGAACTCTACGTCGCCAACGTGGCGGACGGCAGCGTCACGGTGATCGACACGGTTGCTCGCGAAGAGGTAGCCCGCATACCGGTGGGAGAAGCCCCGGTGCAGGTGGGCTTCACCGCCGACGGCGCCCAGGTCTATGTTTCGCTACGCGACGAGAATCGAGTAGCGGTCATCGATACCGTCACTCGGGAAGTCACGACCTCGGTCGAGGTCAACCGGCTGCCGATCCAGGTCTATGGCACACCGGATGGCCGACTCATGCTGGTGGCCAATGAAGGCACGAGCGACGAGCCCGACAATCGCGTCTCTGTCATCGACACCGCCACCCAGCAGGTCGCTGCCACCTACGAAGTCGGCGCTGGGGCTCATGGCATCAGTATCGATGACAGCGGCCGATTCGCCTTCGTCACCAGCCTGTTCGACGACAGCCTGTCGATCATCGATCTGAGCAGCGGTGACATCGTCGCCATCCATGCCACCGGACACGGCCCCAACGGCGTGACCTGGCTGGCCAACTGAGCAGGAGAGCCGACAATGATGACCAATTGCCTCGCCCTGATGGGCCACATGAGCTGGCTGGGGTGGCTGATGCCGCTGGCCGTCCTTTCCCTGCTGGGCCTCGGCATCGCCTCCCTGCTCAAGTACCTGTTCACCTCTGCCAAGCCCACTACAGGAGCACGCCCATGAACCGTCGCACCTCATCTCTGCTGTTTACCGCCAGCCTGCTGCTGGGTGCCGCCGGCACCGCTCATGCCACGCTGCCCGCCCAAGCCACTCTCTACATGAACCCGGAGTGTGGCTGCTGTCACGAGTACGCACGCCAACTGGAAGAGAAAGGCGTCTCGGTCACCGTTATCGACGACGTGGAAGTCGGCAAGATCAAGCAGCAGGTCGGCCTGCCCTACGGCCTGGGCTCCTGCCATACGACGCTGATGGGCAGATACGCCATTGAGGGTCACGTACCTTTCGAAGCCGTGGAGAGGCTGTTTCAGGAACGCCCCAGGATCGGCGGCATAGGACTTGCCGGCATGCCCATCGGCACCCCCGGCATGCCGGGGCCGAAGCGCGGTGACTGGGACGTCTACCAGTTCACCGATCAGGAACCGATGCCGTACATGACGCTGTAAGACCCGCCAGGGGCTCCGGCTCTAGCCGGTGCCCCTCCACTCATCAGAAGAACGTCAGCCCGACCTGGAACAGCCGCTCGACGTCACGGATGCGGCGCTTGTCGATCACGAACAGGATCAGGTGGTCGCCGGACTCCACCACCACGTCGTCATGGGCGATCAGCACCTCCTTGCCGCGTACGATGGCGCCGATGGTGGTGCCCCGTGGCAGGTCGATCTCGCCGATGGCCCGGCCCACCACCTTCGACGACTGCATGTCGCCGTGGGCGATGGCCTCGATGGCCTCGGCGGCACCGCGGCGCAGCGAGTGCACGTTGACGATGTCGCCACGCCGCACGTGGGTCAGCAGGCTGCCGATGGTGGCCTGCTGCGGCGAGATGGCGATGTCGA
>NZ_JBYCKL010000018.1:0-46779 GCF_057473365.1 Halomonas sp. TH-94 | reverse complement strand
TGACGCAGGGCGCTAAGCAACTCCAAGGCGGCTTGACAGCGGCAAGCGAACGCCTCTATTTTTAGTTTCAAATGAAACTAAATGTTCGCCCCCACCGCTCTTCACCGAGAGAACCGTCATGATCGAGATTCAGCAGATTCACCACGTCGCCTACCGCTGTCGCGATGCCAAGGAAACCGTCGAGTGGTATCAGGACAAGCTGAACATGGAGTTCCTGGTCGCCATCGCCGAGGACCGCGTGCCCTCGACCAAGGCGCCCGACCCTTACATGCACCTGTTCCTCGACGCCGGCAACGGCAACATTCTGGCCTTCTTCGAGCTACCCAACTCGCCGGAAATGGGCCGTGATCCCAACACCCCGGAATGGGTCCAGCACATCGCCTTCCGGGTCGCCGACGAAGCGGCGCTGATGGCGGCCAAGGAGCAGCTTGAAAGCAAGGGCATAGAAGTAGTCGGTCCTACCGAACACGGCATTATCCGTTCGATCTACTTCTTCGACCCCAACGGCCACCGCCTGGAGCTGACCTATGTGAAGGGCACGCCGGAGCAGATGAAGCAGCTCAAGGAAGTGGCACCGGCCATGGTCGAGGAGTGGTCGAAGACCAAGCGCGCGCCCAAGCACGCCGCCTGGCTGCATGAAGAGGAGTTCCAGGCGCCGAACTGAGCTCTTGGCCCAGCCCGGCGAAGGCTTCAGGCTGGGTCGGAAGTAGCGCCCGGGGCCAGGCGTATGCCGGCTTCTTCGATGACGATCAGGCGCCGCTTGTAGAGCCGGCCGATGGCCTGCTTGAAGGCGTTCTTGCTGACGCCCAGGCGTGCCTTGATCTCACCGGCATCGCTGCTGTCGGAGAGCGGCAGATAGCCGCCGCTCTCGCGCAGCGCCCTGAGTACCTGATCGCCCACCACATCGAGACGCGCCGACCCCGGCGGCAACAGCGAGAGGTCCAGACGACCATCGTCGCGAAGCCGCTTAACGTAGGCCTTGACCCGCTGGCCGCGGCGCAGGGGGCGGGTGACGTCATCGCGATAGAGCAGGCCCCAGAAGCGATGATCGACCACAGCCTTGTAACCGAGGTCGGTAGCGTCGGCAATCACCAGCTCTACCTCGTCGCCGGGCGCCAGCCCCGTCGCCTCGTCCTGAACGAAGCGGTCCAGCTTCTGTGAAGCCACCGGCCGACCCTGCTGGTCCTCGTAGATTCGCACCAGCACGCGCTTGCCCGGCGTGGGGCGGAAGCGCTGCTCGCCGAAGGGCAGCAACACATCCCGTGGGTGGCCCCAGTCGAGGAAGGCGCCGGTCTCGTTGACCGTGACCACCTCCAGGTAGGCGACCTCGCCGACCTGGGCCTTGGGCGCACTCGGCCGACGCTCGCGCTGACCGCCAGAGGGATGCCGGGTGGGATTGGGGCGACCCTGGCGACGGTCGTGAGGAGAAGAGGCCATGAACAGCTCCGCAGATGTGTGGGGCCATTATGGCAAAAAGGCGGCCCGAAGGCCGCCAATGGTTTCAGGGAGCCAATCGCTTTGCTTTGCCTAGCCGCGCACCAGCGCCGGACGCTTGGGGTCGAACTCCCAGCCGGGAATCAGGTACTGCATGGCCATTGCATCGTTGCGCTGCGTCACGTCGAGGCTGCGGTAGAGCCGGTGAGCTTCCATCAGTTTCTCCTCGTCCAGCTCCACTCCCAGGCCCGGCGTCGTCGGCACCGACAGCTTGCCGTCGCGGATCTGGAATGGCTCTCGGGTGATCCGCTGGCCATCCTGCCAGATCCAGTGGGTGTCGATGGCGGTGATCTGGCCGGGACATGCCGCCGCCACATGGGTCATCATCGCCAGCGAGATATCGAAGTGATTGTTGCTGTGCGAGCCCCAGGTCATGCCCCATTCATGGCAAAGCTCGGCTACCGTCACGGCCCCCTGCATGGTCCAGAAGTGGCAGTCGGCCAGGGGGATGTCGACCGCGTTGAGCTGTACGGCGTACTGCAGCTGCTTGAAGTCGGTGGCGATCATGTTGGTTGCCGTGGCGAGCCCGGTGCGCTTCTTGAACTCCGCCATGGTCTCGCGGCCGGAGTAGCTCTCCTCCTGTCCGCAGGGATCTTCGGCATAGCTCAGCAGATCCCGAATCGGCATCAACACCCGCACGGCTTCCTCCAGCGTCCAGGCGCCGTTGGGGTCGAGGGTGAGCCGAGCCTCGGGAAACGCCTCGTGCAGAGCGCGGATGCAGTCGGCCTCCTCCTCACCGCGCAATACGCCCCCCTTGAGCTTGAAGTCCTTGAAGCCGTAGCGCTCATAGGCCGCCTTGGCCAGGTCGGCCACCGCCTGTGGAGTGAGCGCCTCGCGGCAGCGCACCTCGTCCCAGGCATCCCGGGGGTCGGCCGCCTCGGGATAGGGCAGGTCCGTCTTTGCCGGGTCGCCCAGCAGGAACAGATAGCCCAGCGCCTCGACTTCGTCGCGCTGACGGCCGTACTGGCCCAGCAGGTCGGCCACGGGCATCTGTAGGGCCTGGCCGTAGAGATCGAACAGGGCCGACTCGATACCGGTGATGACGTGCACCGCCACACGCAGATCGAAGGTCTGACGCCCCCGCTCTTCGCGACCGTTATTGGCCAGCAATAGGCGAACCTGATTCAAGGTCCGCTTGATGTCGTTGACCCGCGACCCCTCTACCAGGGCACGGCAGCGCTCCAGCCCTGCGAGGATGCCGGCACTCGATGGGATTTCCCCCACCCCCTGGTTACCGGCATCGTCCTCCAGGATCACCACGCAGCGGATGAACCAGGGGGCATGGCCGCCGCTGAGATTGAGCAGAAAGCCGTCATAGCCGGCAATCGGCACGATGCGCATCGTCTTGATCATGGGCAGCGTCATGCATTCACTCCCTGTTTGTCCTTCACGTTTTGCCAAAGGGCATAGCCAAGAAAAAGCAGCGCACCGATCAGGAAAGCGGCACTGATGGGGCGCATGACGAAGGGCGTCCAGTCGCCACCGAAGACCTGCAGGCCACGACGCAGGTTGGACTCCGCGATGCCGCCCAAAATCAGGCCCAGGATGACTGGAGCGGTGCCGAAGTCGTACTTCGACAGGAAATAGCCCAGCACGCCGAAACCGAGCATCAGGTAGATATCGAAGATATTGCCGTCGACGCCATAGACGCCGATGAAACAGAACACCAGGATCAGCGACATCAGCAGCTTGCGCGGCACCTGCAACACCTTGATGAAGAGGCGGATTCCGAACCACTGGATGAGCAGCATGAAGATGTTGGCGATGAAAAAGGCGATGAAGATGCCGTAGATGATCGCCCCCTGCTCGGCGAAGAGCGTCGGCCCCGGGCGGATACCCTGGATCATGAGCCCGCCCATCAGCACTGCCGTCGCCGCCTCACCGGGCACGCCCAGCGTCAGCATCGGAATCAGCGCCCCGCCGACCAGCGCATTGTTGGAACTCTCGGAGGCCACGATGCCCTCCGGGTGTCCGGTGCCGAACTTCTTTGGCGTCTTCGACATGCGCTTGGCCTGATCATAGGAAAGGAACGAGGCAATGCTGCCCCCCGCACCCGGGATGGCCCCGACGATGGTGCCGATCACCGAACTCGAGGCAACCACTTTCCAACTGCGCAACACTTCCAGCCAACGCGGCCTCGCCTCCCCCGGGTTCTGAACCACGCTTCCCTTGTTGCTCGACGAAACGTAATCGACGATATCCTTGAGGATCTGGGCTACGGCGAACAAGCCGATCAGGGCGGGCAGCAGGCTGACCCCCGTCAGCAAGGACATCTCGCCGAACGTGAACCGGTTCACCCCGGTAATGGGGTCGCTACCGACGGTGGCGATGAACAGGCCGATCAGGCCTGCAATCAGCCCCTTGAGCAGGGACTTGCTCGACACCGAGGCGATGATGACGAGCCCGAACACGCTCAGGGCGAAATACTCCGCCGGCCCGAACCGGAGCGCGAACTCGGCGATGGGAGGCGCCAGCAGGCTGAGCAGCACCGCGCTGATGATGCCGCCGGCAAAGGAGGAAACGATGGCGATACCCAGCGCCCTTCCCGCCTGCCCATTGCGCGCCATGGGAAACGCATCGAGCGTGGTGGCAACGGAAGAAGGCGTACCGGGTATGTTGAGCAGCGTAGCCGATACCGAGCCACCGGCGATGGCACCGCAGAGCGTACCCAGCAACATGCCAACCCCCATCACGGCCGGCATGCCGAAGGTCAGCGGCAACAACAGCGCTATCGCCATGGCGGCCGTCAGGCCCGGTAGCGCGCCCATGATCAGGCCGAGCAGCGTACCTGCGGCGATCGCCAGCAGCACACCGAACTGAAAGACCAGCCCAAGCGCATCGACATAATGCGTCATAAGATCCTCCTACTCCCAAGCCAGAGTGGGAAGAATGATGTTGAAGCCCTTGGTAAAGACCAGGTAGATGAGCGTTGCCGCCAGGGCGGAAAAGACCGCCAGGAAGACGATCCGCCCGATGCCGATCCGGTCCCTTCCTTCATCGTCCGGGTTGCTCATCAGCGTCACCACCACCACGGAAAGGAACAGAAAAACAGACGTCGTGATCACGTAGCCAGCCCGCTCAAGACTCAGGGCATAGGCCACCATCAACCCCAACAGCAACAGCCAGCAAGTTGCACTGCGCCAATGCTGCCTCAGGTTCACATTCGCGACGCTTGTGAAAGCCGCAATGGCACTCCTCGAACTTTTCAACAAGGAAAAGACAAGCAGACAGATGATGAGAATGCAGATCGATTTGGGGAAAAAGGCCGGCGACAGATTGCCGCCGGCAGCGCTCGTCGGGAGCTGACTCGCTTGGATAAAAAAGAAGCTCGCCATCCCGATCAGGACGAGATGAAAGAGGACGTCACCCAGCGATTTCACCATGGTGCGGCCTCCTTACCTCAGCTTTTCCGCTTCCGAGATCATCAGCTCTGCCGTACTTTCGACGAAGGCATCGAGCTCATCGCCATAGAGCGGCATGATGTCAGACCCCATGTTGCGCGCGGCTTCCTTAAACTGAGGATTGTCGACCGCCCGCTTGACCGCCTCGACCCATTGATCCTCGACTTCCTGACTGATGCCCTTGGGTGCGGCAATCCCCCGCCACTGGGCAACGGAAAAGTCGTAGCCGCTCTCGAGCATGGTGGGTGCATCCTCCAGCACACCGCTACGCTCATCGCCGGTCGTGACGATAGCGATCAACCGGCCCGAGTCGATGGCGGAGATCACCTCCGAGGGGTTGAGTACCACGGCATCGATATGATCACCCATCGCTGCCGATACGGCATTGGCACCGCTGTCGTAGGGCACCACATCGAACTCGACGCCCAGCTCTTCGGCCAGCGCCACGGCCATGACATGCGTGGATGAGCCGACACCGGACGCCCCTATCTTGAGTACCTGCCCCTCCTCCTGAAGTGCCTCGACCAAGGCGTCGAGATTTTCCCAACCGCCGCTGCTGCGCACCGCCAGTACATACGGCTCGACCAGCACACGGGCGATGTATTCGAAGTCGGTATAGCTGAAACCGACGTTACCGAGCCCTTCCAGGGTAAAGACGGCATTGGTCGGAATGGTGATGGTGTAGCCATCCGGCCTGGCGCTCACCGCTCTTGAATAACCCACGGCCCCACCACCACCGGAAAGGTTGCGCACGACGATGGTTCCGCCCAGTGCCTCCTCGAGGGATGGCTGCAGCGCTCGCACGACATTGTCGGCACCGCCGCCAGCGTTCCAAGGCACGATGTACTCGATATTACGAGTTGGATAGTCGTTGGCACTAACGCTGACAGCGAAGCCGATACCAACGGCAGCGGTGGTCAAGAGGGATATTGTCCTTTTCATGACATCTCCTGTGAGCTTGCGTTTGTTTTATGTGGTTTGCCGCTTCGAAGACGGCTGCAGGGGTCTCATACTCGCCTTTGTAATACATCATACAACCTAGTCATTAACGAGGTCCTCTGCAAGACTCTCTCCTAGGAAAAACCGACTAAAGTTCTATCTTTCGATTCAGCCTGGAACACCCAGGCAGGCCCCATCGCTCAGGGAGCTGAAGAAAGTGACGGAGCAGATCGCTGCCGGCAATCGGGGGAAAGCCGGGGCACTCATGCAGCGATATCGCACATAGAAACGAGTAGCAAATAAGCGAGCACAAGTGCCCTGGTGAAAGCGGATATCAACCTTCCCGCTTGCCGTCCACCAGCCGAGAGACCTTCCATGGGTTGCCGTCACGCAGCGGCTCGGGCAGCAGCTTCTCCGGCAGCGCCTGGTAGCACACCGGGCGCAGGAAGCGGAGGATCGCCGCGCTGCCCACCGAGGTGGTGCGGGAGTCCGACGTAGCCGGGTAGGGACCGCCGTGGACCATGGCGTGACACACCTCGACCCCGGTCGGCCAGCCGTTGGCAAGTATCCGCCCCGCCTTGCGTTCGAGGATCGGCAGCAGGGCTTTCGCCGCGCCCAGGTCGTCGTCGTCCATCTGCAGCGTGGCGGTGAGCTGGCCTTCGAGCTGTGATGCAACCTGGCGCACCTCGTCCTGGTCGGCGCACTCGATCACCAGCGCGGTGGAGCCGAAGACTTCCTCCTGAAGCTCGGGGTCAACGAGGAAACCCCGAGCCGCGGTGACGAACAGCCCCGCCTGGCACGGATGGGCCGACTCGCCCACCTGGCCACGGGCCACTTCCCTGACCTGACTATTCTCTGCCAGGCGCTGCACGCCCTGCTCGTAGGCGCCATGGATGCCCGGAGTGAGCATGGTCTGGGCGGCACTCTGTTTGACCGCATCGGCCGCGGCCTCGACGAAGGCCTCGAGCTCGGGGCTTTTCACCGCGATCACCAAGCCCGGGTTGGTGCAGAACTGTCCCGCTCCCATGTTGAGCGAGGCGACGAAACCCTCGGCGATCTGCTTGCCGCGCGCCCTGAGGGCTTCCGGCAGCAGGAACACGGGGTTGATCGAGCTCATCTCGGCATAGACCGGGATCGGTTGCGGGCGCGACTGAGCGGTCTTCATCAGCGCGGTGCCGCCGCCGCGGGAGCCGGTGAAGCCCACCGCCTGAATGCGCGCGTCACTCACCAGCGCCTGGCCGATCTCGCTGCCCGAACCGAACAGCAGCGAGAATACCCCCTCGGGCAGGCCGCTCTTCTCTACGGCACGCTGTACGGCGCGGCCGACCAGTTCCGAGGTGCCGGGGTGGGCGGAGTGGCCCTTGACGATCACCGGGCAGCCGGCCGCCAGCGCCGAGGCGGTGTCGCCGCCGGCCACGGAGAAGGCCAAGGGGAAGTTGCTGGCGCCGAACACCGCCACCGGGCCGAGCGGAATGTGACGCTGGCGCAGGTCGGCGCGGGGCAGCGGCTGACGGTCCGGCATGGCCGGGTCGAGGCGCACGTCGAGCCACTCGCCGGCGCGCACCACGGCAGCGAACAGGCGCAGCTGACCGCAGGTGCGACCGCGCTCGCCCTCGAGACGTGCCCGGGGCAGTCCGGTCTCGGCGATGGCGCGCTCGATAAGTGCCTCGCCGACGGCTTCGATCTCAGAGGCGACCGTCTCGAGAAAGACGGCGCGCTGCTCCAGCGTGGTCTCGCGGTAAGTGCCAAACGCCGCCTCGGCGAGCTGGCAGGCACGCTCGACCTCGGCCTTGCCGCCACCCGCGTAGGTGGGCTCGAGGGTCTCGCCAGTGGCGGGGTTGACGGCGTTGATGGGCTTGGAACTGCCGCTGACGGCCTCGCAGCCGATCAGCATCTTGCCTTGCAGGGTCATGATGCCTCCTGTTTTCCGGTATCGCGTGGCCAGGAGAGCCGCTCGTTCAGGCTTCCTGGTACTTGGCGTACATGGTCCGCGCGCGGTTGAGA
This sequence comes from Halomonas sp. TH-94, assembly GCF_057473365.1. NCBI lineage: Bacteria > Pseudomonadati > Pseudomonadota > Gammaproteobacteria > Oceanospirillales > Halomonadaceae > Halomonas > Halomonas sp. TH-94. The sequence goes on along the minus strand of NZ_JBYCKL010000018.1, from coordinate 38,941 downwards.
TGCTGGAACATCATTTCACGCGCCGCCTCGGGGTCGCGGGCCAGAATGGCCTCGAGAATGTAGGTGTGCTCCTCCTCCACGCGGGCGAGGTACTTGTCCGTGGCCGCGGTGTTGATCTCGATGCTCATCAGCTTGGCTCGCGGAATCACGCTCTGACTCAGCTGCTCGTAGAAAACCTTGAAGAAGGGATTCTTGGTGGCGGCGGCGATTGCATAGTGGAATTCATAGTCCTCGATGCGCGCCTGGGACTTGGCTGCACGCGCCTCGATGAAGGCCGTATGCTTCTCCTCCAGCATGCGCCGGTCCGCCTCGTCGTGCCGCTCGGCGGCCAGCGCCGCCGCCGCCGGCTCGAGGTTCAGCCGTAGCTCCAGCACATGCAAGATGTCCTCGACGGTGGTCGGGCTGATGCGCTCCGCCGGCATCGCCTCGATCGTGGTCGAGCGCAGCACGGTGGTGCCGACACCCCGTCGCGTCTCGACCAGTCCCAGTGACTTGAGATGGGTGATGGCCTCGCGGATCACCGTGCGGCTGACACCAAAGGCCTCGCACAGGCCGTTCTCGGTGGGTAGCTTCTCGCCCACGCTGATACCACCGTTGACGATCAGCGCCTCGAGCTGGTCGGCGACATGCACGGACAGGCTGCCTTCGCGTGAAAGCTTCTGGACCTTCAGCTGCTTGAAGTCGGCCGTCATATCGGGTTTGCCTGCCATATCGCCATCCATCGGTCATGTTTCGTGGTAAGGGCTCAGCGCGTGCCAGTGCCGTTGGTGATCAATCGTCGGGGTGGCCTGAGGTGGCGAAAGGGCCGCCCTGGTAGATGACCGCCGGGTCCGTGGGGTCGAGGTTGGCATCGAGCGCTTCCATCTCCTCGCGCCATGGCTCCGAGCTGTGTTTCGGCACCCAGCCGAGGAAAGCGGCCTTGCGATTGTCCCACCAGCATTCGGCGTTGTTCGAGAAACCGTAGACCACGGTATAGGCCAGGCGCGGCGTGACGATGGCACGCTGCACCAGGCTGACGAAGTCCTCGGCGCTGAGCCAGATCGCCAGCTTACGTGTATCGGTCGGCTTGGGGTGACACCAGCCGATGCGTACGCTGAGTGTCTCGACGCCGAACTTGTCATGATACAGGCTTGCCAGGTCTTCGCCGAAACACTTGGTCACGCCGTAGAGCGAGTCGGGCCGATGCGGCACCTCGGTATCGATCCTCTGCGAGCGCTCGTAGTAACCCGTGGTGTGGTTGGAGCTGGCGAAGATCACCCGCGGCTTGCCGTGGCGGCGCACCGCCTCGTACAGATTGTAAGTGCCGACGATGTTGGCCTGCAGCAGGCTCGCCCAGGGTTTCTCCACCGATACGCCGCCCAGATGCACGATGGCATCGCATCCCTGGACCAGCACGCCGACCGCTTCGGCATCGGCGAGATCGCAAGGTACGAGCTCTTCATGACTGGCCGCTTCGCCGAGGTCGGCAATGTCCGACAGCCGCACCCTGCGGGCAAGCTGCGCCAGGTGGGGCCGAATGAGGCGGCCCATGCCGCCGGCAGCCCCCGTTACCAACAGACGATCGATCATGCGTTTTCTCTCCTCAAGCAGGCGGTATCAGAAGCCGTACAGGGCGGCAGGGTTGTCGACCAGAATCTGGCGCCGGGCCTCGGGGCCGGCCCATTCGAGCAGCACGTCGAGCTGTTCGGCATCGTCCGGATACTGCTCGCGCGGCACGCCGACATGGGGCCAGTTCGAGCCCCAGATCACCCGCTCCGGAGCATGGGCGATGACCCGGCGGGCGATGGCTCCTACGTCCTCGTAGCGCGGCCCCCCGGTCATGCTCGCCTCGTAGCCGGCGCAGATCTTGAACCAGGCATTGCCGCGATCGAGCAGCCGCAGGATCTCATCGACCCGGCGATCGTCTGCCGGCACCGGTGGCATGAACTTGCCGATGTGATCGATGATGTATTCGCCCTCTATGCGCTGCAGGCCGCCGAGATAATCGTCCAGGTGCTGGCCGTTGAACTGCACCATCAGGTGCCAGTCCAGCGGGCGGATAAGACGCTCGACCTCGAGCATGCTGTCATGGGTCACGGCGCCACCGGGCAGGTTCATGATCCTCGCCCCTCGCACTCCCCTGGCATGCCACTCGAGCAGGCTATCGGTAGACGTATCGGGCGAGACGGCAGCCACACCGCGAGCCGTTTCGGTGCCTAGACGATCGAGGGCCTCGAGCAGGGCGCCGTTGTCGCGCTGGTAGGCATTCGGCTGGGTCACCACCACCCGCTCCAGCCCCAGACGCGCCTGTACCCTGGCGTAGTCTTCCGGCGTGGCCAGCTCGACGATGCCGGGTCCACCGGGCTGGGCCTCGAAGCCGGGCAGATACAGGTGGATATGGCAATCGGCGGCACCCAGCGGCGCTTCGAGCCGCGGCGCCGGTCCGTCCAACGGCCGGGTATTGGCGGGTATCGCTGTCACGTCGTCATGCCTCCTTGAGGGCGAAACGGCTGAGCGCTTCACGGTCGATGTCGATGCCGAGCCCGGGCCCGTCCGGTATCGCTACAACGCCCCGGTCGTGTTCGATGGGCGTTTTCACCACCGCCTGACGGAAGGGATTCTCGGTGCGGTCGAACTCGAGGATCGGTTCGATCGGGTCACGCCGCGGCGGATTGGGCAGCAGTGCGGCCATGAACTGCAGGCTGGCGGCCAGACACACCGCCGTGCCCCATACGTGCGGCACCAGGCGTACGCCATGCAGCGCCGCCATGTCGGCCACCCTCCGGATCTCGGTGAAACCCCCGACGCCGCAGATGTCGGGCTGAATGATGTCCACCGCGCGAGTGGCAAGCGGTTCATGCATGGCATAGCGGCCGTGCCAGGTCTCGCCGCCGGCGACGGGGATCGGCTGGTCGGACCGTACCGCGCGGTAGGCGGAAACGTGCTCGGGCAGCACCGGCTCCTCGAACCAGTCGATGCCGAACTCCGCCGCCCGGCGACCCACTTCAACGGCCTCCAGATAGTCGTAGCCGTGGTTGGCGTCGATCATCAGGCGCATGCCGGGGCCGATGGCCTGGCGCACCGCCTCGATGACGCGCAGGTCCTCTTCCACGTCGAAGCCGATCTTGATCTTCACCGCATGGAAACCCTCGCGGCGATACCCCGCGACCTCATGGGCGACGTCCTCGACTCGATCCACGCCCTCGCGGCGGAACGAGCCAGTGGCGTAGGCTCGCACGCCGTCGCGGAAACGGCCGCCCAGCAGGGTCGAGATCGGTACGCCGAAGCGCTTGCCCTTGATGTCCCACAGCGCGATGTCGATGCCGCTCAGGGCGGTCACGGTAAGCCCACGCTGGCCCTGGTCGCGCAGGCGATTGTAGAGTTCCAGCCAGATCTTCTCGGTCTGCAGCGGATCCTGACCGACCAGGGCGGCGGCGTAGGCCTTGACCACGGCTGCGTTGGGCTGGGCTGGGCCCAGGCACTCGCCCCAGCCGATGGTGCCGTCATCGCAGACGACCTCGACCAAGCAGTTCTGGCGCCGGGTGAAGTGCATCGAGGCGCTCTCGAAGGTCGTGTCCAGCACATGGTCGAGAATATGGGTATGTACGGCTTCTATCTTCATCGTCGAGTCCGTTGCGGTTCGTTCGGTGGAATACTCAGCGGAACAGTGCAGGCAACGACAGCGAGACTGCCGGCACGTAGGTCACCAACATGAGAGCGACGAACAGCGCCAGATAGAAAGGCCAGATGGTGCGCACGGCCTCTTCGATCTTGATCTTGCCGATCACGCAGCCGACGAACAGGCAGGCTCCTACCGGCGGCGTGCACAGGCCCAGCCCCAGGTTCATCATCATGATGATGCCGAACTGGATCGGGTCCATGCCGAACTGCATGGCCACCGGCAGGAAGATCGGCGTGCAGATCAGGATCAGCGCCGCCATGTCCATGATCATGCCGAGCACCAGCAGCAGCAGGTTGAGCAGCAGGAAGATGACGATGGGCTTGTCGGAGAGCGCCATCAACATGTCGGTCAGCAGCAGCGGCACGTTGTAGAGCGCCAGCAGGTAGGAGAACGCCGAGGCACAGCCGACCAGGATCATCACCAGCGAGGTGGTCCTCACCGATTGCAGTACCGCCGCCTTGAACGAGGCCCAGCGCAGCTCGCGATAGACCAGCGCCGTGACGACGATGGCGTAGATGGCACCGAAGGCCCCGGATTCGGTCACGGTGAGAATGCCCGACAGTACCCCTCCGACGATGATTACCGCCGTCATCAGACCCGGCAGGGCCGCGGCGAAGCTGAGAATCAGCACGTCCCACCCCGGAAAGGTTTCGCCCTTGTAACCACGCTTCACCGCCACCAGGTAGGCCGCCACGGCCAGCGCCAGGCACATCAGGATGCCCGGCACGATACCGGCGATGAACAGCTGAGTGACCGAGATGCCGCCGCCGGCCGCCACGGCGTAGAGAATCATGTTGTGACTCGGTGGGATCACCACGCCGGCGACCGAGGAGGTCACCGTGACGTTGACGGCATAGTCGGCGTCGTAGCCCTTCTCCTTCATCACCGGCACCAGGATCGAGCCGAGCGCCGAGGTATCGGCCACGGCGGAGCCCGAAATGCCGCCGAACAGCATCGAGGAACTGACGTTGACGATCCCCAGGCCACCGCGCATCCTGCCCACCGCGGCGGATGCCAGGCGGACCAGACGGGTGGAGATACCGCCATGCAGCATCAGCTCGCCGGCGAAGATGAAGAACGGAATGGCCAGCAGCGAGAAGACGGAAATACCCGACAGGATGCGCTGGAACGCCACGAACAGCGGCAGGCCCTCGTAGAGGAAGGTCGCCACGGCGGCCAACCCCACGGCAAAGGCGACGGGCGCCCCGGCTAGCAGGCCGAGAAAGAAGATACCGAACAGAATGGCCAGGCCCATGTCAGTTGCCCTCGTCAGAGTCGTTGCCAAGGATTCGCGACACGATATTGGCCACGGAAAACAGTACGATCAGCACACCGCAGATCACCAGGGGCGCGGCCCGCCAGCTCTCGGAGAGTCGGATCATGGGTATCGCCCGTTCGAGGTTGGTCATGACCAGGCCCCAACCCTGGTAGGCCATGAAGGCACCAAAGGCGATGACGAGCAGGTCGGCGACATAGCGAAAGATTGTCCTGAAAGGCTCGGGCATGCCTTCACGTACGAAGTCGATGCTCAAGTGGGTATTGCCCCTGACGCCGGCTGCGGCCCCCAGACAGGTGATGTAGACCACCAGCAGTAGCGATGCCTGCTCCACCCAGGTCGGCGTGTTGTTCAGCACGTAGCGACCGAAGACCAGCCAGCCAAAAATGGCGATCAGGAAAACGAGCATGACGCCCGCTGCCGCCAGGCAGATAGTGGCGATGCCATCCAGCGCTCTGCTGACGGCTTTCTTCAAGCGGGGAAGCGTCACGGCGGCCTCTGAATCGACAAGGGTTCTCATGGAACACGTCTCCTTCCCCCTCGGCGCCCTGGCGCCAAGGGGGGCATCGAAGCGAAGCTCAGTTCGCGTTCCGGATGGCGTCGATCAGGCTCTCCAGATCAGGATTCTTTTCGATGAAGCCCGCATAGACCGGCTCCATCCGCTGCTGAAAGGCCGCCTTGTCTTCCACCTCGTTGATCTGGATGCCGGCATCCAGCACGACCTGGCGGCTCTCCTGGGAGCCTTCGACCCATAGCTGACGCTGCATCTCGGCGGCCTTGATCGCCTCCTCACGCACGATTTCCTGATCCTCGGCAGAAAGTGCCTCCCAGCTCGGCCTGGCGATACACAGGCATTCGGGGATGATCAGGTGTTCCGTGAGGGAGTAGTATTCGGCGGCTTCGTAGTGGTTGCTGGAGTGGAAGGAGGGATAGTTGTTCTCCGCACCGTCGAGCACCCCCGTCGTCAATGACTGATACACCTCGCCATAGGCCATTGGCGTCGCGTTACCACCCAGCGCCTCGATCATGTCGACGTACAGGTCGTTGTTCATGACCCGGATCTTCAGCCCCTGCACGTCTTCGGGCGTGTTAATCGGACGCTTGGTGTTGTAGAGGCTGCGCGCACCGGAGTCGAACCAGGAGAGCGCAACCAGATTCTTCTCGGCCAGGGCATCGGCAAACTGTTGACCGATCTCGCCATCCATCACTTCGTGCATGTGCTCGATGCTGCTGAAGATGAAGGGCAAGGAGAGAACGTTGGTCTCCTTTACGATCGGGCCCATCGGACCCATGTTGAAGTTGGCGAAGTTGAGCACGCCGTTGCGCGTCTGCTCGATGGCATCGGGCTGGTCGCCGAGTACACCATTGTTGTAGACCTGCGCCGTAATGCGCCCCTCGGTGCGCTCAGTGACGCTCTCGGCGAAGGCTTCCAGCGCCACGGTGTTGGGGTAACCCGGCGGATGAATATTCCAGCCGCGCCAGGTGTCGGCCTGCACCGGTAGCGCCATGAACACCATGGTGGCGGAAACGGCAATGGCACAGAACGTCTTGTTTGTTGAGATTATTTTCATGACGTGCTCCTGGATTGTTCTTCTAATGGTAAGCGTGCGTGTTGGTTTACAGCTGCCGAGCGATGCCTACCAGTCGCTCCAGCTGGTTTCGCTCCTCAAGGGTGGGCATGGCCAGCGGCGCCCGGACATTACCGGCCGGTCGACCGATGATCTCTGCCCCCGCCTTGATCAGGCTGACGGCATACCCTGGCTTTCGATCCCTGAGGTCCACGAAGGGAATGAAGAAGTCGTTGGTGATCCGCTTCACGACCTCGGCATTGCCCGCGCGGAGTTCCTGGTAGAACTTCACTGCCATGTCCGGCACGAAGTTGAACACGGCGGAGGAATAGGTATTAACGCCGATGGCAAGGTAGGCCTCGGCGAAGATCTCGGCAGTGGGAACGCCACCCACGTAGACCAGGCGATCGCCAATGGTCTTGATGATCTTGTTCAGCGCCTGGATGTCACCCTTACCGTCCTTCAGACCAATCAGATTGGGGCAAGCATCGGCAAGCTGGCGGACCGCATCGACGTCGAGCACGCCGTTACCGCGGTTGTAGTAGATGATATTGAGATCGGTCCAATCGCATATCTCACGGGCGTATTCCACCAAGCCATCCTGAGGGCACTCGGTCAGGTAGGGGGGCATCAGCAGGATACCGTCGGCCCCCGCCTCTTCGGCCGCCTTGGCATAGGCCTTGCCGCTGACAACGCTCAAGCCGGCACTGGCGATCACCGGTAGCTTGCCGGCCACCGTTTCCACAGCCACGCGGACCACCTCGCGATACTCCTCGAGGGACAGGTTGAAGAACTCGCCCGTTCCGCCAGCGACGAAAACGGCCGAAATGTCGTGGCTGGTGAACCACTCAAGGCGTCGACGGTAACCGTCCGCATCGAACCGCCCATCCTTATCGAAATCGGTGATGGGAAAAGACAGTAGCCCATCACCCAAGGCTTCCTTCACGGCTGCTCTGGAAAACTTCACGGAGACATCCTCTTATTCATGCGTCGGCCCGTTGGAAGACAACTCTGCTGGCCAGAAGACAACGACTTGTTGTCATACATCATACAACCTAAAGCGGAAAACGAGAGGCTGCAAGTCGGCCGATAGCCGGTCGCGACTAAAGTGTAATAGCCGACTTCGAGTGGGAGCTGATCAACCCAGGTCGCCGAAACGGTACTGCAGCAGCGACAGCGCCACCACCGGAGCCGTCTCGGTACGCAGGATGCGCGGGCCGAGGGAGAGCGGGGCGAAGCCGCCGGCCTTGGCGGCCTTGACTTCGCTGTCGGAGAGCCCCCCTTCGGGGCCGATCAAGAGGGCAACGGAGGCAGGTGCGTCGCTGTGCGCTAGCACGCCAGAGGTCCCGGGATGCAGCACCAACCGCAGCGCTTCGCTGCGCTCGTCGAGCCATTCGGACAGCGCTCTTGGCGAGAGCACGGTCGGCACCGTGGCGCGCCCGCACTGCTCGCAGGCGCTGCTTGCCACCGCCTGCCAGTGGGCGAGTTTCTTCGCCTCGCGCTCGCCCTTGAGGCGCACGTCGCCGTGCTCGGTGTAGAGCGGCGTGATGGCGGCGACACCGAGCTCGACGGCCTTCTGGATGGCGTAGTCCATGCGATCGCCCTTGGAGATCGCCTGCCCCAGGTGCACCGGCAAGGGTGACTCGCCACGGCCGGCTTCGACGGCCTCGACGCGGGCCGCCACCCGCTTGCGGCCCGCCTCGACGAGCACCGCCCTGGCCTCGAGGCCGGCACCGTCGAACAACCGCAGCTCCGCACCTTCGCCCAGGCGCAGCACCCGCGCCACATGCCGCGCCGGCCCTTCGGGCAGAACGACGTCGCCGCCGACGGTGAAGTCGGCGGCGACGTGAATGCGCGGTACAGAGGACACGGTGCGACGACCCTACTGGGTGGTCTGCTCGCCCTGCTGCTGGGCCTGCTCGGCCTCGCGCTTCTTCTTCTGGGCGAAGATCGCCTCGAAGTTGACCGGCGCCAGCATCAGGGGCGGGAAACCGCCGCGGTTGACCAGGTTGTCAACGCACTCGCGGGCGTAGGGGAACAGCACATTGGGGCAGAAGGCGCCCAGCGTGTGTTCGAGCTGCGCACCTTCGATGCCGCTGATACGGAACAGGCCGGCCTGCTCGATCTCGGCCAAAAAGGAGGTGGTGCCCTCCTCGCTGTGGCGAACCTGGGCGGTCACCTTGATGGTCACTTCGAAGAGGTCATCGCCGACCTTCTTGCTGGAAGTGTTCAGATCGAGGCTGACCTTGGGCTTGAACGGCTGCTGAAATACAGCCGGCGAGTTCGGCGCTTCGAAGGAGATGTCCTTGACGTAGATACGCTGAACGGCGAACTGCAGCTGCTGCTTGTTCTGGTCTGCCGCGGCCTGGTTGCCGCCGGCAGCGTTCTGGCTGTTCTCTTCGGCCATGAGCTGAATTCCTTATGCGTCTTGTGTATTGGCTATTTCTTGACCATCGGCAGGCCATCGGCCTGCCACTGCATCATGCCGCCCTTGAGCTTGTAGACCCGGGTGAAGCCGGCCTTGGCCAGCTTGGCCACGGTGACGCCGGACGACTGGCCGCTCTTGCAGACCACGACGATCGGCTTGTCCTTGACCTTGTCGAGTTCACCCATGCGTTCGTCGATGCGGCTCTGAGGTATGTTGCGTGCCCCGGCAATGTGGCCGGCCTTGAAGTCGCCCGCTTCGCGGGTATCCACGATCACGGCGTCCTCACGGTTGATCAGTTGGGTCGCCTGGGTGGACGTAACACCGCTTGCGGCGCTGTTGCGGACCTCATAGATGATCCAGGCGGTCAGCACCATGAGGAAGGCGCCCACCAGAAGCGGGTGATTCTGCACGAATTCGAACAGCTGATCGATCATGGGTCCGGCACACTCTTTTTCGGAAATAGCGAGGATATCGGTAGGGTAGGGCACCCGGAAGGCGGGAGTATACACCATGCGGCAACACCCCGCGGCATGCCTCTCGGCGACATGTCGGGACCATGACGCTCGCCTAGCCGTGCGTTATGATGCCGCAAGCCGACTCAAGTCGCGACCCCCGTCGTCCAGGAGCCTGTCCCGAACGGCCAGAAATCGACGCAGGAGCCCGCCGCCGCGCCATCGCCAGGAAGCCAGGACGGCGCGGACAGCCTCCCGGACGGACCGACGCCGCGCCCACCATGCCCAAGAGGTCCGCTATCCCCATGACGAATCAGACTGCGCCCCGACCCGTTGCCCTGATCATTCTCGATGGCTACGGCCATAATCCCGACCCCACCGACAATGCCGTGGCCGCGGCACGTACACCCAACATGGACCGGCTGTGGCAGGAGCAGCCTCATGCGCTACTGCACACCGACGGCAAGTACGTGGGCCTGCCCGAGGGGCAAATGGGCAACTCCGAAGTGGGGCACATGAACCTGGGCGCCGGTCGGGTCGTGTATCAGGAGCTGACGCGCATCTCGAAGGCCATCGAGGATGGCGACCTCGATCTCATCCCCGCCCTGACCGACGCCATCGATGCCGCCGTCTCCAACGGGCGCGCCGTACACCTGCTGGGCCTGCTCTCGCCGGGCGGCGTGCACAGCCACGAGGATCACATCCTCGCCATGGCCGAGCTGGCCTGCCGCCGCGGTGCCCAGCGCATCTTCGTGCACGCCTTCCTCGATGGCCGCGACACCGCACCGCGCAGTGCCTTGGCCTCCATCGAGCGCACCAACGCCCGGCTCGCCGAGCTGGTGGGTGCCGACAACGGCTTCGTTGCCTCGATCGTCGGCCGCTACTTCGCCATGGATCGCGACAACCGCTGGGATCGCGTCGAGAAGGCCTATCGCCTGCTCACCGAAGGCGTGGGCGAATTCGAGACTACCAGCGCCGAGCAGGGACTGCGCGACGCCTACGAACGCGGCGAGAACGACGAGTTCGTCTCGGCCACCGCCATCCAGACCGAGCAAGGGCCGGTTACCCTCGCCGACGGCGACGCCGCCATCTTCATGAACTTCCGCGCCGACCGTGCCCGTGAACTCACCCGCGCCTTCGTCGAGGACGGCTTCAGCGGCTTTACCCGCCGTGCACGCCCCCGATTCGCCGCCGGTAGCCTGGTCACCCTGACCCAGTATGCCGCCGATATTCCCGCCCCGGCCGCTTTCCCCCCGGCAGACCTGCACAACACGCTGGGCGAGGTGATGGAAAAGCGCGGCCTGACTCAGCTGCGCATCGCCGAAACCGAAAAGTATGCCCACGTCACCTTCTTCTTCTCCGGTGGGCGCGAAGCCGAGTTCGAGGGCGAAACCCGCGTACTGGTGCCCTCCCCGCAGGACGTCAAGACCTACGACGAGAAGCCCGAGATGAGTGCCGAAGAGGTGACCGACCGGCTGGTCGAGGCGATCGACTCGGGAGACTACGACCTGATCGTATGCAACTACGCCAACGGTGACATGGTAGGCCATACCGGTGTCTTCGACGCCGCGGTCAAGGCCATCGAGACGGTCGATGGCTGCGTCGGGCGTGTGGTCGAAGCCATCGAGCGCGCCGGCGGCGCTTGCCTGATCACCGCCGATCACGGCAATGCCGAGCAGATGGTCAATCCGGATACCGGCGTGGCTCAAACCGCTCACACCACCTTCGAGGTGCCGCTGATCTACGTCGGTTCCAAGCCGCTCCGCCTGCTCGACGACGGCCGTCTGTGCGACATCGCGCCGACACTGCTGACGATGATGAACCAGCCGATCCCCGAGGAGATGAGCGGCCGCGTGCTGATAGAGCCGGCATGAACGAGAGCGAGCCCTGCCAGCCATGAGCCGAGCGCGACAATGTCTTGCCCTGGGCGCCCTGCTGGCGCCCCTGGTCATGTTCTCGGCTGCGGCCATGGCCCAACCCAGCGAGCGGGAAGCGCGTGAGCGTATCGATGCCATCGGCAGCGAGATCCAGGCGGTCAACCGGCGTCTCGGCGAGACGCGCGAGGCCCAGGACGAGGCCACCCGCGAGCTGCGCCAGGTGGAAACCTCACTGGCCGAGACCCATAGCCGGTTGGACTCCATTCAGGCCGAGCGTCGGCGTCTCGACGCCGAGGTCGATGCGCTCGAATCCGCCCGTGACGAGCTCAACGTCGAGCGTGCCGAGCAGGTCGAGATGCTCAATGTCCAGCTCGACGCACTCTATCGCCTGGGCCTGACCCCGCAGCTAAAACTGCTGCTCAATCAGGACGACCCGGCCCGGCTCGACCGCCTGCAGACCTATCTCAACCACCTGGCGCGGGCGCGCAACGAACGACTCGACGAAATCGCTCGGCTGGATGCCGAACTGGCAGAGAACCGGCGCGAGCGCCAGGTCCGCGGCGAACAGCTCGACGCCCTGGCCGACGAACTCGCCACGCGCAGCAGCGAATTGGCCGAGCGTGTGGCCGACCGTGAACGGCTGGTGGCTGAGCTGAGCGGTCGCTACAGCGATGAGCAGTCACGCCTGGCGAGCCTCAATCGCGACCGCAGCGAGGCCGAGCGGGTGCTCGAACGGGTACGCGAAGAGCTCGCCCGGTTGCAGCGCCCACCTCCTTCCACTGCCATCGAACGCACCCGGGGCGATCTGCCCTGGCCGGTGCAGGGTAACGTCACCTCGAGCTATCGGCGGGGCGACGGCGTGCACTACAACGGAATCCTGATCGAAGCCCGGGAAGGCACGACGGTCAATGCCGTGCACGCCGGCCGGGTGGTCTTCGCCGACTGGATGCGCGGCTTCGGCAATCTGCTGATCATCGATCATGGCGACAATGTCATGACCCTCTACGCTCACCTGCAGCGCTTCAACGCCGGGGTGGGTCAAGCCATTTCGCGTGGCGACTCGCTCGGCACGGTGGGCAACAGCGGCGGCCATACGTCGCCGGCGCTCTACTTCGAAGTCCGCCGCAACGGTGACCCCATCGATCCACAGGCCTGGATCGCACGAAGATGACGCGATGTGTTTCACAAGGCCTGAACCACGGGCTATGCTGGACAGCCTCGCCTCGTAACAGCGGAGTTCGCATGCCTTCAAGTACCGTCCGCCGACCGCCCGCCCGCAGCCGAAAGATGAGCGCGCTAGTGCCGATGGTGCTGCTGATGCTGACGCTCGCCGCCCCACCGGTCCTGGCCCAGTCGTCGCCCAGCGAGGATGAGCTGCCGCTGGAAGACATCCAGACCTTCGCCGAGGTCTTCGAGCGCATCAAGCGCGCCTACGTGGACGAAGTCGACGACAGCACACTGCTGCGTAACGCCATGCGCGGCATGCTCAGCGAACTCGATCCGCACTCCGCCTATCTCGACCGGCGAGAATTCCAGAGCCTGCGCGAATCCACCGAGGGCGAATTCGGCGGTATCGGCATCGAAGTCGGTCTCGAAGAGGGGCGCCTTACGATCATCACGCCGATCGACGACACCCCCGCCTCACGCGCCGGTCTGCAGGCTCGCGATGTGATTCTGGAAATCGACGGCAATCCCACCGAGCGCCTCTCGTTGCAGGAGTCCGTGACTCTGATGCGCGGCGAGCCGGGCAGCCAGATCGAGCTGACCATCTTGCGCAGCGGCCAGGAAGCGCCGCTGGACGTGACCCTTAACCGCGAGATCATCCGCACCGAGAGCGTGCGCAGCGAGATGCTGGAGCCGGGCTACGGCTACCTGAGGGTCAGCCAGTTCCAGAGCCGCAGCGGCGATCAGGTCAACAATGCGATTCGTCGCATGGAGCGCGACGGTGCCCTGCAGGGTCTGGTACTCGACCTGCGCAACAACCCGGGCGGCGTTCTCCAGGCTGCCGTCGCCGTGGCCGATGCTTTCCTCGAAGGCGGCCTGGTGGTCTATACCGAAGGCCGCCTGCCGGATACCCAGATGCGCTTCTCTGCCAGCCGCGAGACGGCGGCCCCCGACGTTCCTTTGGTGGTACTGATCAACGGCGGCAGCGCTTCCGCTGCGGAGATCGTCGCCGGCGCCCTGCAGGACCAGCGCCGCGGGGTGATCATGGGTACCGAAAGCTTCGGTAAGGGCTCGGTACAGCAGGTCATGCCGCTGGGCAACGGCGAGGGGCTGAAGCTGACCACGGCGCTTTACTACACGCCCAACGGCCGCTCGATCCAGGCTCTTGGCATCGAGCCCGACGTCAGAGTGGTGCGCGGTCGGCTCGAAGTTACCGAGAGCAGCCGCCAACTGCGTGAGGCCGACCTGGAGGGGCACCTGCGTTCCCGCAGCGAACCGCGGGCCGGCAGTGAAGAGATGACTGAACGACTGCGGGAGGACTACCAGCTCGCCGAGGCGCTAAACCTGTTGAAGGCACTCAACGTGCTGGAGCGTCGAGAACGCTGAAACCCTAGCGACCGACGTTGCTCGCACCGCCCCGGGCGCCCCGGGGCGGTGGCTCAGCGACAGGAGGCAGGGAGGCGGCCGCGCTCGCCGATGGCTTGCCGCATCAGCAGCCGCTTGATCGGCACCAGCCGGTCGACCCCCGAGAGGCCCAGATTGCGGGTCAGCGTCACCAGCGGATGGCGGGTGCCGAACAGCAAGCGGAATCCATCCATCAGTGCCAGCATGGTGCTATTGTCACCGCGCCGACGACGCGCAAAGCGCGCCAGCATACGCGGCTCGCCCAGGCCGACCCCGCGACGGCGTGCCGTGACGAGCTCTTCGGCCAGTACGGCGACATCCATCAGGCCCAGATTGACCCCCTGTCCCGCCAGCGGATGGATGCTGTGAGCCGCATCGCCCACCAGAGCGAAGCCGGACTTCACGTAGCTCTCCGCATGCCGCTGTATCAGCGGTACCGACAGCGCCCGGTCGACGACCTCCACCGCCCCCAGCCGCGACTCGAACGCAGCTTCCAGTTCGCGGGCCAATGCCACGGGCTCGAGTGCCGTCAGTCTTGCGGCTTGCTCGGGAGACGTGGACCAGACGATCGAACAGTAGTGCGCGTCCCCGTCCACCGTCAGCGGCAGAAACGCCAGCGGACCGCTATCACGGAACACTTGGCGCGCCACGCCGCCGTGCTCCCGCTGGGTTCGCACCGTGGTCACCACCGCCTCATGGCCCGTATCGTGCGCCTTGACCTCGATCCGGGCCAGGTCGCGCAGTGGCGAACGCGCCCCGTCGGCGGCTACCACCAGGGGCGCCGTCAAGCGACGGCCATCCTCGAGCACCACCACCCGCCCCTCGGCCGTCGATTCGAGCCCTGTCACCCGCATGCCAAGCTGGATGGATACCGTCGGCAGCTCGGCCAGGCGCCGCTCCAGCGCCGCCAGGATCACATCATTCTCGACGATATGCCCAAGTAGCGGCACGCCAGCCTGTTCCGCCGAGAAGTTCACCTCGCCGCTACCATCGCTGTCCCATACCTGCATGAAGCAATAGGGGGTCACCCGACGCGCGGCCATCCACGGCCAGACGCCGAGCCCTTCCAGCAGGCGCTGTGATACCGGCGTCAAGGCGCTGACTCGCATCGCCGGCTGACCTTTACCCACCGACTCGGCCGCTAAAGGCTCGGCGCGTGCATCGAGCAGGGCCACGGCGATGCCCGCCTGACCCAGTAGCGCCGCCAGGGCAGCTCCTACCATGCCGCCGCCAACCACGATGACCTCGAACCGGGTGGCCGACTGCTGTGCCGTTTCCGTCATTGCTCGTTCTCTCGTTACTGTCCACCAGGCGTCGCTGCCGGCAGAAAGGTTACTGGTCAGTCTCGCGGCTTCGGGCTCAACGCTCCAGGCCCATGGCGCGGCGGGCCAGCCCGCGGCGCAGCGGGCCGAACAGGTTGAGACCCACCAGTCCCGCGGCTCGGGCATGGGACAGCAGACCGCTGTCGATACCGAACAGGCGCACCAGACCGTCGCTGAAGCGAATCACCTGGTGTCGGTCGACGATGCGCCGGGCCTCGAAGTCGCGCAGTGTCAGCATACTGCCAAGGGGATCGCCGTTGGCCAGAGACTGTTCCAGCGCCGCCACCAGATCCGTCACCCCACGCAGTGCCAGGTTGAAGCCCTGGCCGGCCACCGGATGCAGCGAATGCGCGGCATTGCCAAGCACCGCCAACCCCGGACGTATCGCCTCCCGGGCGGTGACCAGAGTCAGCGGATAGGCGTGACGGCTGCCGACGCGCCGGAAGCGCCCGATCCGATCACCGAACGCCTGCTGCAGCTCGGCGAGGAAGTCGCCGTCGGAAAGCGCCATTCGGGCCTTCTCCCTGCCAACGGGGTGTGTCCAGATCAGCGCCATTTGCTGGCCAGGCAGCGGTAGCAACGCAATCGGGCCCTCGCGAGTGAAACGTTCGAAAGCGACGCCGTCGTGAGGGTGGCTAGTCTCGACGTTGGCAATCAACGCCACTTGATCGTAGGAGGCCGAGTCGCTGCCGATGCCCAGTTGCTCCTTGAGCCCTGAGCGACCGCCATCGGCCAGTACCGTCAGGCCCGCTTGCAGGGTACAGCCGTCGGAGAGAGTGAGTCGATAACCCTGCGCCTCGGGCACGATCGCCTCCACGCTTGCCGGACAGTGCCACTCGATGGGCAACTCGGTCAGGCGGCGATGCAGTACCCGCCCCATCCACGCATTGGGCAGCACGTAGCCCAGCGCGGGCTGGTCTAGCTCGGCAGCGGTGAGTCGGGTCACCCCCAGGCGCCCCTTTTCGCTTACGTGAATGCGCAGAATCGCAGCGGCCTGCTCGGCCATCGACTGCCATACCCCCATGGCGCGAAAGCGTTCCGCCGAACCTTGGGCAATGGCGCTGGAGCGCGCATCGAAGCTGGGCTGCCAGGACGTTACGTTCGGATCGGGAATGGCAGCCGCCTCGATGACGGCCACTGACAGCCCGCGCTGGCGGATCAATGGCGCCAGAGCACAGGCAAGGCTAGCGCCCACGAGCCCTCCGCCGACAATGGCGATATCCACCTGACGGTGGCTGCTGGCCGTCATGGGGTCAGACCTTCGTTACGAGGCCTCATATCATAATGTAAATTACGTAATATCATTGGATTCACTTCGCTCACTGGTTACTCGTTCGCCATCAGGGCCTCGATTTCAGCCACTTGCTTGGGCACTCCATCGGTCAACACCTCGTGCCCCTCGGCCGTCACCACGACATCGTCCTCGATACGGATTCCAATACCTCGATAGGGCTGCGCAATGTCCTCAGCGTCCGGAACGTACAGCCCGGGCTCCACCGTGATCACCATGCCCGGCACGAGAGGCCGCGGCTTGCCCTCGATCCGGTAGTCGCCGACGTCGTGAACGTCGAGCCCAAGCCAGTGGGAGGTCGAGTGCAAATAGAAGCGTTTGTAGCTCTCGTCCTCGATGCGAGCCTCGATGTCGCCCGCCAGCAAGCCCAGCCGTATCAGACCGGCCGTGAGGTCGCGCACCACGCCCTCGTGCAGTTCGACCAGCGTGACGCCGGGGCGCACTGCCGCCACCGCCTGCTGCTGTGCCGTCAGCACCACCTCGTAAAGGTCACGCTGGGCGTCGCTGAAGCGGCCAGCGACCGGGAAGGTACGAGTGATGTCGCCGGCATAAAGGTCGAACTCGGCGCCCGCGTCGATCAACACCAGCTCGCCGTCACGTAACGGTGCGTTATTCTCGATGTAGTGCAGCACACAGGCGTTGGCACCGCCACCCACGATGCTGGCATAGGCTGGGCCACTGCTGCCGTGCCAGCGAAACTCGTGTTCCAGTTCGGCCTGCAGGTGATACTCGGCAAGCCCGGGTCGCGCGGCGAGCATGGCGCGCCGGTGCGCCATGGCCGAGATCCTGGCAGCATGCCGCATCAGGGCAAGCTCGCCCTCGCTCTTGATCAGGCGCATTTCATGCAGCAGCGGCGCCAGGTCGATGTAGCGCTGAGGCGGGCGGGCGCCGCGGCGAGCCCGGCTAGCCAGCCGCCCGCGTATCTCATCGGCCAGCGTCATGGCCTCGGCGTCGCCAAGCATGAGGTAGAGGCCGGTGCGACCATCCAGTAGCGCTTCCAAGCGTTCGTCGCGCTCGGCGTTCTCGAAGGCCTGGTCGATGCCGTGCTCGCGCACAGCCCCCTCGGCGCCCAGCCGGATACCGTTCCAGGCTTCAAGGCTGGGGTCGCGATCCTGGCAGAACAGCACGCTTTCACCTTCGCTGCGCCCCGGCAGCAGCAGCAGCAGGGCGTCGGGCTCGGCAAAGCCGGTGAGGTAATGAAGATCGCTGTTCTGGCGGAAGGGGTAGTCGCTGTCGCGCGAGCGGGTGACCATGCCAGCGCCAGGCAGCAGCACCGCGCTGTCTGCCGGCAACTGCGACATCAGCGCTTCACGACGGGCGCGATACTCAGCGTTGCTTATCGGCTCAGGGCGGGGAAGGGGGGCGGGAAGCATCGTGGCTCCTTACGTGCTCCGGGAAAAAAGAAAATCGCTCAGGCTGAGTCTGAAATACCGGCAAGCGATGGCTAGGCGAAGCCTAGTGGCGAGTGGGTTCGCCGCTTTCCACCTGCGGTTGTCCGGGGCGCTGTTCGGTATATAGCAGCATAGCGGCCATGCGCGCATGTTCGGTCAGGGCAAACAGATCGTTTTCGTTCTCGGCGCTGTCGTCGATGTCGGTTTCCATGGCGCCGAGGGCCGCGAGATCCTCGATGGCTTCATGCAGCGCCTGGGACCAGCCAGTGCGCTTTTCATCGCCGGCATCCTCGATGACCTCGAGAAATCCAAGCGACCACTCCTGCAGGCCCCGGGCGCGCTCAGCCAGCGAGAAGAGGTCGTCGGGCAACAGCGGTTCGTAGTTGAGGCCGCTGTCGGCCAGCGCCTCCAGCGTCTGGCGGCGCCAGCTCAGCAGCGTTTCGGCACTCTCTCTGTCGCGGGGCTGTTCGACACCAAGTCCTATGCAGACTTCCTCCAGCCAGGCTTCGGCGGTCAGCTCCTGCAGCGCCAGCTCGGCGCACAGCCGACCGTCGAGAAAGGCCGGCGACTGCATGCTGCCATGCGAGAGAAAAAGGTCGGCCAGGGTGGAAAAGTCCAGGCGCTCATCGGTCGATGACATAGGGATCCCCTCTAGGATAGCGGTGAGTTGCCTGCCGCCGACGGCGCTGCGTTGACCGCCTGCGAAGGGCTCTCTTATAGTGGACGATTGAAATGATGTGTCTTGTTTCACCGAATGTTAACGCATCGGGCCGACAAGCCGACACCGGAGCCCGCCATGAGCGATAACGCCTCTCGCACTACCGCCCAGGTAACCCTACTGGGCGCGCACTATGTGTTCGCCTGCAAAGCTGGCGAGGAGCGCAAGCTGGAGCGAGCCGCGCGCTATCTCGATCGCGCCATGCAGGGAATCCATTCGCAGAACAATCTGCTCGGGAGCGAGCGCGTGGCATTGATGGCGGCGTTGAACATCGCCCATGAACTGCTCGAGCTGACGGACGCTCGCCGCGAAGAGGAACGCCAGCTTGACCAACTCAGCGCTCGCTTGGAGCAGGCCACGGCCGTTGCAGCACTGAGTAACAGAACTCCCGCCGAATGACATTGGACCCACCCGACAGCTCTGTTAGGATGAAGATGTTCCCTGGGGTGTTGGCCAGTCGTTAAAGTCCCTCGAGCCTATGAGCAATACCCAGGGCGGCCATTTGCTAGCCGGACCCGTGTGCATGTCCGTGCGTCGGAAAGCCTGACGGTTCGGCTGCGGCCACCCACCTTGAACCAAGGGTTCAAGGGCCAGAACGACAGCGGCACTCTGGGGAACCTTACCTTTGATGAGTCATTTACCTGACGCTCTCATCGCCGATGCCTTCTCTTCCCGCCGGGAGCTACGCCAAGAGCTCCGCCGACGTCGTCGTGCGCTCAGCCCTGCCCAGCGCAGGCAGGCCGACCGGGCCCTATGTCAACGCCTGCAACAGCTTCCCGAGCTGAAGCGAGCCCGCCGGGTAGCGCTCTACCTTCCCAACGATGGCGAAATCGACCCGCGCCCGCTGATTCCCTGGCTCGAACACCGTGGGGTCAAGGTTTACCTGCCGGTGCTGAAACCCCTGTCGGCCAACAGCCTGTGGTTCGTCCACTACCATCCGGGCACGCCCATGCGACGCAACCGCTTCGGCATACCCGAGCCGGAAACCCGTCATGGTGCCCATCGCGCCAGACGGCTGGCGACCTGGGCACTGGACCTGATCCTGCTGCCGCTGGTGGGCTTCGACGACGACGGCCAACGCATGGGCATGGGCGGCGGCTTCTACGACCGCAGCCTGGCCTTCACCCGGCGTTCCGGCCCGCGGCCAATCCTGATGGGCCTGGCTCATGACTGCCAGCGGGTGAACCGTCTGCCGGCACAGCCTTGGGACATACCTTTGGACGCCATCGTCAGTGACATCCGGGTGGTGCGTCCGGCACGTGGCACCAGCTGAACGCATTAAAAAAACCGGCCGAAGCATGGCTTCGACCGGTTCTTTCGGTATCTGATCATGGCACTGTTTGCCGACTCAGCCGCCTGCGAGCGCCTGGGCATAACCGGTAACAACGACACCAATGCCAAAGGCCAGCACCAGTGCCATGACCAGATCGGGCTTACGCTTCATTATTACCTGCTCCTGACGTTCCCGTGATTGAACGGCGCCGCTGCGAGCGCGATTGGAGCGACTATAGGGCCTGTGACGCGTTGATGACAACCGATCCAAGCAACGATTACATAATGAAACGTAAGCCAATTCTCGGCTTTGGCGTAAGTTACCGCTCACCTACGCCTTTTTTCTGACGCTCAGGCCATGAACAACCGATAGGCATCGTTGTCCGATTCCTTCCAGTAGCGATAGCCAATCTCGTCGAAATGCTCCTCCACATGAGAGCGATCGCCATTGGGGATCTGCATGCCCACCAGTACGCGACCGAAGGCGGCGCCATGATTACGGTAGTGGAACAGGGAGATGTTCCAGTCATGCGGCAGGTGGGTGAGGAAATTCATCAGTGCACCGGGGCGCTCGGGGAACTCGAAGCGATACACTTCTTCGTCGAAGTGTTCCTTGGGTCGGCCACCGCCGAGATGGCGGATATGCAGCTTGGCCAGCTCGTTATCGGTAAGGTCGACTACCGGATAGCCCGCATCGCGAAGCTTGTCGATCACTGCCTGACGGTCCTCACCGTCCGGCTTGACCTGAACGCCGACGAAGATATGGGCTTCTTCGGGATCGGCATAACGGTAGTTGAACTCGGTGACCATGCGCTTACCGACGATTCGGCAGAACTTCTTGAAGCTGCCGGGGTGCTCGGGAATGGTCACGGCCAGGATCGCCTCGCGCTGTTCGCCCAGCTCGGTACGCTCGGCGATATGCTGGAGGCGATCGAAGTTGGTATTGGCGCCAGAGTTGATGCACAGCAGGGTCTGACCCTCGGCTCCGGTCTGCTGGACGTACTTCTTGAGCCCTGCCAGCGATAGCGCTCCCGACGTCTCGGATACCGCCCGGGTGTCGTCGAAGATGTCCTTGACCGCCGCGCACATCTCGTCGGCGTTGACGGTGATCACGTCGTCGATCAGATCGCGCACGATCTTGAAGGGGATCTTGCCGATCTGAGCCACCGCCACGCCTTCGGCGAATACGCCGACCTGCTCCAGCGTTACCCGCCTGCCCGCCGTCATAGCCGCCTTCAGACAGGCGCTATCCTCCGCCTCCACGCCGATCACCTTGATGTCCGGGCGCAGATACTTGACGTAAGCCGCCACGCCGGCAATCAGGCCACCGCCACCCACCGGCACGAAGATCGCATCCAGCGGGCCGGTGTGTTGGCGCAGGATTTCCACCGCCACCGTGCCCTGGCCGGCAATGACATCGATATCGTCGAAAGGGGGGATGTAGATGTAGCCGTGCTCGGCCATCAACTCCTGGGCGTGTTCGGCGGCAGCGGCGAAGGCATCGCCCTTGAGCACGACCTTGGCGCCCCTTGCCCGCACCGCCTGGACCTTGATCTCCGGCGTGATACGCGGCATGACGATCACCGCCTTGACCCCCATCAGCTTGGCCGCCATGGCCAGCCCCTGGGCATGGTTGCCGGCCGATGCGGCGATGACACCCTTGGCTTTCTGCGCCTCGGAAAGCTGCGCCATCTTGTTGTAGGCGCCACGAATCTTGAACGAGTAGACGGGCTGCAGGTCCTCGCGCTTGATCAGGATCTGGTTATTGAAGCGCCGCGACAGGAAGGGAGCCGGGGAAATGGGCGTTTCACGAGCGGCTTCGTAGACGTGAGCCTGGAGGATCTTCTTGACGGTAGCTTCGAGCATCCTGATGTTCCAAGGGTGGCGCAAAAGGGCGGCAGCACGTGCTGCACTGCAGAGAACCCCTATAGGTAGCATCCCCGGCGCCTCGCCGTCCAGCGAACGCGTCGGCAGGCGGCCCCGTCTGGCCTATAATGGCGCGGCACCCGACACCCATTGATGCGAGCAAGACATGACCCAGGATGAACTCAAGGACGCCGTGGCCGCTGCCGCCATCGCCGAAATCGAACCTTGGCTGGAACGCGACACCATTCTAGGCATCGGTACCGGCTCCACCGCCAACCTGTTCATCGACCGCCTGGCCAGGCTACGCGATGACTTCAAGGGTGCAGTGGCCAGCTCCGAGGCCAGCGCCAAGCGCCTGCGCGATCACGGCATCGAGGTATTCGAACTCAACGATGTGGGCACGGTGCCTTTTTATATCGACGGCGCCGACGAAGTTAACGCTCACTTGCATATGATCAAGGGGGGTGGCGCAGCGCTCACACGCGAGAAGATCGTGGCCGCCTGCGCCGAGCGCTTCATCTGCATCGCCGACGCCTCCAAGCGGGTGGAGCGACTCGGCGACTTCCCACTACCGGTGGAAGTGATTCCCATGGCGCGCTCCTACGTGGCGCGGGCGCTGGTCAAGCTGGGTGCCGATCCGGTCTATCGCGAGGGCGTGATCACCGACAACGGCAATCAGATTCTCGACTGCTTCGAGTTCATGATCGACGATCCCGTGGCCATGGAGGCGCGCATCAACGCCATCGTCGGCGTGGTGACCAACGGTCTGTTCGCCGCGCGCGGCGCCGACGTGCTTCTGCTGGGTACCAACCAGGGCGTAGAGCGTATAACCCCGACCTGAAGGTAAGTTAGCGCTTACTTACTTTCAGGAGTTGCTCGAGCCCGAGGAGAGTGCGCGCCAGCGCGCCGCGATTGGCCGCCACTACTGCCAGGCCGGCCTCGGCCAAGCGGTGGCGTTCGGCTTCGTCGAGAAAGAGGGTCACCAACGTATCGGCCAGCATGGCAGTGTCGCTCACTTCGACCAGTGCACCGCCGTGGCGAAGGGTGTCGGCCACATCGGCGAAATTGGCCAGTTCGGGTCCGGTCAGTACCGGCACGCCCATGGCGGCGGGTTCGAGCAGGTTGTGCCCCCCCACGGGTACCAGACTGCCGCCGACGAAGGCCAGGTCGGCGGCACCGTAGAGTGTCAGCAACTCACCCATGGTATCGCCCAGGTAGACGGCGGTACGTTCACCGGGCCACTCTCCCCGGGAGCGCCGTGCCACTGCCATACCGCGCTCGCGGCAGAGCGTCGCGACGGCATCGAAGCGCTGGGGATGTCGCGGCACGAGGATCAGCAGGGCGTTGGGGTAGGACTGCCGCAGACGAGCATGGACTTCGAGCAGCTGCTCATCTTCACCGGGATGCGTGGAGCCCGCCACCCACACCGGCCGTGAGCCCAACTGCGTGCACAGCCGCTTGCTCTCCGCCGTCGCGGCATCGTCCGGTGCCATGTCGTACTTCAGCGAGCCCACCACATCGGTGCGCGTGACTGGCATGCCCAGCTCACGGAAGCGCTCGGCATCGCCGCGCGACTTCGCGGCCAGCCAGTCAACCTGTGCCAGCGCCGCTGCCATCAGGGGGCGCACACGACGGTAGCCGCTCAGGGCGCGCGGCGAGAGTCGGCCATTGACCACCGCGGTGGGGACACCGCTACGCTGGCAAGCCGTCAGCAGGTTAGGCCACAGCTCGGTTTCGAAGAAGATGGCCAACTCGGGCTCGAGGCGTGCGATGAAGCGCCTCGCTGCACCGGGATAATCGAGGGCCACGAAGGCGTGCTGCAAACGCTCTGCCTGACCGGCCTGACGCCTTGCCTCCCTTAGTGCGTGGACCCGCTCGGCACCGGTGGCGGTCATGGTGGTGACCATCAAGCGGTGATGCGGATAGCGCTCCAGCAGTGCATCGATCAACGGTCGTGCGGCCAGCACTTCACCCACCGACGCACAGTGCAGCCACAGCTGCGGTGTGCCATCGGACGGACGTCGTATCAGCCCAAGACGTTCACGCCGCCGGTTAGTGAGCGCATGCTCACGCCAGACTCTTCGCCACACCAAGGGCGCAAGCAGATAAAGCGCTGCTGAGTAGAGCCAGCGGGGCCAACGGGATGGTGACGCGGCCATCAGCTCTCGCGATCGAGAATGGTAGCGATCATGGCGGTGGTGGAGACGCCATCTTCGAAGCCCAGCACCTTAACCTCACCGCCGGCAGCACGCACCGCGTCGCCACCTGCGATCTCGTCTGCGCGATAATCACCGCCCTTGACCAAAATATCGGGTAATACCGCTTCGATCAGGCGCTGCGGCGTATCCTCGCTGAACGGCACCACCCAATCCACCGCACCGAGGCCGGCCAGAACCTGCATGCGCCGGTTCAGGGGATTGATCGGGCGGGAGGGGCCCTTGAGTCGGCCAATGGAGGCGTCATCATTGACCGCCACTATCAGTCGGTGGCCCAGTTGGCGGGCGTGCTGCAGGTAGGCGACATGGCCGGCGTGCAGGATATCGAAGCAGCCGTTGGTCATCACCACGCGCTCGCCGCGCAGCTGGGCGGCACGCACCGCTTCGATCAGCGGGGCCTCTTCGATGGGGCCGAATTCGGCCAGCTTGTCGCCATGCACGGCGGTGTAGAGCTCGGCGATGGAGAGCGTGGCGGTGCCGGGCTTGGCCACGACCAGACCGGCCGCCAGATTGGCCAGCGTCATCGCTTCGGGGAAGCCGTGACCGGCGGCCAGCGCCAGTCCCAGCACGCCGATCACGGTATCGCCGGCGCCGGTAACGTCGAACACTTCCCGGGCCCGGGTGGGCAGGTGCAGCGGCTCGTGGTCGCCGCGTATCAAGGTCATGCCTTTCTCGCTGCGAGTGATCAGCAACGCTTCGAGATCGAGCTCAGCGCATAGCGACGCCCCCTTGGCGGCCAACTCCTCGTCGTCGCGACAGTGACCCACCACCGCTTCGAACTCGGCCAGGTTGGGAGTGATTACGCTGGCCCCGCGATACTTGCCGAAATCGCTGCCCTTGGGGTCGACCAGCACCCGTTTGCCGGCGCCTCGTACCAGGGCGATCAGCTCTTCGACTCGATTGAGGGTCCCCTTGCCGTAATCGGAGAGGATCACCAGATCGCAGTCGGGCAGCCCCTGCTCGACCCGTGACAACAATCCGCGGGTGTCGAGCTCACCCAGGCCGTCTTCGAAGTCGAGCCGAATCAGCTGCTGGTTGCGGCTCATCACACGCAGCTTGGTGATGGTGGGAATGCCGGGGCTGCTCTGGAAGTAGGTATCGACTCCAGCCGCCTCCATGCGCTCGCCCAACCGCCGAGCGTTGTCGTCATCCCCCACCATGCCGCTCAGAGCGGCATGGGCGCCCAGCGAGGCGATGTTGAGTGCCACGTTGGCTGCGCCGCCGGGCCGGTCCTCGCACTCGTCCACTCGTACCACCGGCACCGGCGCTTCGGGCGAGATGCGAGAGGTGGCTCCATGCCAATAGCGGTCAAGCATCACGTCACCCACCACCAGGACGTGCGCCTGCTCCAGCGCGGTCAGGTCAAGCTTCATCGGATCGTTCCTCTTCCTTGCGGTCGTGGGGGCGCATCAGCAGCGCGTCGAGTCGCTCGACCACGTCATCGACGCGAATCAGTGCCATGGCATCGGGGTGGCGCACGCGCTGGCCCCAGGTTATCTCTTCGGGCTCGCGGTGAAGGTAGGTGCGAACCGCATCCGGGTAGCGGTTGACCACGTATTCACGCCACCGGTAGGGTGCGGCGCGGTCGGGGTTGGTGGTGGCGAACAGGCCTACCACCGGCGTGCCCATGGCATTGGCCATGTGCACCGGCCCGGAGTCGGGAGCGATGACCACCCGGGCTCCGGCAATCAAGGCCATGAGCCCCTTGAGCGAGGTGGCGCCAATGGCGTCGATCACCGCTTCCGGACGGCACAGCGCGACGATGCGCTCGCCCATCTCACGCTCCTGTGTACTGCTGCCACCGGTGAGCACCGACTTGAATCCATATTGCGTCCAGGCATGCTCGATGACGGCAGCATAGCCCTCTGCCGACCAGTTGCGGAAATTGCGCAGCCGGGGATTGGCACAGGGACTCATCAGCAGATAGGCGGTGCTTCCGGTCAACGCCGCGGCTTCATCGCGAGCCGCCTCCGGTACCGGCACATTCCACTCAAGCGAAAGGTCCTCGACGCCCAGCAGGCGGGCAAAGTCGAGGAACGACTCGAGCACGTGGGCTCGGGGATGGGGGGGAATCTGGCGGTGGGTGAACCAGTTCTGGGCATCCTTGGCTCGCGCCTTGTCGTAGCCCACCCGCACCTTGGCCTTTAGCCCCAGCGAGAGCACGCTTGCCCGCAGCGCCTGCTGCATGTGCAGCAGCACGTCGAAGCGGGTGTCGTTCAGCTCACGCCACAGGCGGCGCATGCCGGCCATGCCCGTGGACTTGTCGTAGACCACGAATTCGACCCCCGACAGGCCAGCCAGTAGACTGTGTTCCGCCTTGCCGATGATCCAGGTAATGCGCACGTCGGGCCACTGGCGCTGCAGGGCGCGTACGGTGGGCACCAGGTTGCACACGTCGCCGAGGGCGGAGAGTCGCAGCACGGCAATATGGCGCGGTTGGGCAGGCAGAGGATGCTTCATGCACTTGGCAACATGTCGGACAGGAAAGACTTTCATTCTATATGATGCGGACAGTGTATGTGACGCCGAGCCGACGCCACAAATCGGCCCGTCGCTGATCGACCCCGAACACTGGCGCCGTACCGGGCGCGTGGTGGGCGAGGCTCCCGGTCGCGGCAGCAGTCTGTTTCTCGATGTCGGCCATGCACAGTGGGTGCTGCGCCCCTATCGCCGCGGCGGCCTGATCGCGCGAATCAGCCAGGCCCGCTACCTGTGGACGGGGCTCGAGCGCAGCCGCGCCTATCGCGAGCTTCGCCTCACCGCCCACCTGCATGCGTTGGGCCTGCCGGTGCCGCAGCCGGTGGCCGCAGGTGTGACCCGACACGGTCCGGCGACCTATTCGGCAGCGCTGATCACGGTGCGCATTTCCGGCGCCAAAGCCCTGGCGGAACGCCTTGCCGAGGCCGACACGGTGCTGCTCGAGCGGGTCGGCGCCACCGTGCGCCGCTTCCATGAGGCGGGCCTCGATCATGTCGACCTCAACGCGCGCAATCTTCTCATCGACGAAGCCGGCCAGGTATGGCTGATCGACCTCGACCGCTGCCGGCTGCGCCCTCCCGGCGCCTGGCGGCAAGCGAACCTGGAACGGCTCGGCCGCTCGCTGGTCAAGTGCCACGCCGACGACGCCATCTCAGCGATACGGCGCGGCTACGCTTCCGCGGATGAAGATTGACGCGCCTTGCCCCGCTCCGGGTAGAGTCGCTCGAGTAGCTCTTCCAATCCCTGCAGGATGTCCATCTTGCCCGGCACCTGGCCATCGCGGTGAAACACCGCTTCGTGGCAGTCCTCATAGCGCGGCCAGTAGCGAAACGGCACCGTCATGAAAAAGATGCCCAGCGTCGGCGTATGGGTCGCCAGCGCCAGATTGCGCACGCCGGTGTCGCCTGAAACCAGCACGCTGGAGGCCGCCATCCAAGGTGCCAACCGCTCGAGGTCCATGCGTCCCTGTATCTCGACGTTGTCGTTGCGGGCCGCCACGTCGGCAAGAAAGTCTCCCGACTCCTCGGCCTTGTGGCCCTCGAGCAGCACATGGCGATAGCCGGGAAACTCCCGTGCCGCCTGCTCGATCAAATGCCCCCACGACTCCTGGGACAGTGATTTTTCCGCCACCGCGGCGTATGGGAAGTAGACGATGCGCGGCTGGGATTCGGCGCGCCGATGACGCGGCATGGCGAACTCAAGCGGGTACTTCGGCTTGTGGCCCATGATCTTGAGAAAGTCGAGCAGCACCTCGGCTTCGTAGTGAAAGTCCGAGCGCAGTATGCCGACATCGAACAGCAAGCGATTGAGCTGCCGCTTGTAGGGGAAACCAAGCTTGACCCGGGCCGAGGTCAGCAATGTCTGCAGGCGGGAGCGTGCCGTATCGGCCAGGTCGAAGAGAACGTCGAACTCGCGATGCTGGCGCAGGGAGCGCCACTGCTCGCCCAACGAGCCGCGTGAATCCAGCACGTGTACCTCATCGACCAGATCGTCGGGCACGGCGTATTGGTATTTACTGACCGTGCTCAACGTGATGTGCGCCTGCGGAAACAGGCGGCGGAGCTCCACCAGGAACGGGCGGGTCGCCATCATGTCGCCAAAGGCACACTGGCGAATTACCAGAATGCGGCGTACCTGTTCCACATGCAGACGCGACAGCCACTTACGGCCGCGACCGTTGAGATAACCGCCCTTTTCAATCCAGGCTTTCATGCCACTGGCTCCTTACCGGCGTATTCACGAATCAGGGCTTTCACATGTGCCGCGATGGCAAAGTCGCGCTCGGCCCTTGCCCTGCCAGCCTGGCCAAGCCGATGGCGCAGCGCGGCGTCGTGGCCGAGCTCCGCCATGGCCTCGGCCCAGTCCTCGCCGGATTCGGGATCGGCGAGGCGACCGCAGTCGGCGTCGAGCAGCTCGGGAATCGCCCCGCTGGCGGCACCGATGATCGCCTTGCCGGCAGCCATGGCCTCGACCACGGTCAGGCCGAAGGCCTCGTTGCGTGAGGGTACGCAGACGATGTCCAGCGCCTCGAACACGCGTGGCAGATCAGGGCGGAACCCGGCAAAGGTGATGGCGTCTTCCAGTCCCAGAGTGGCGATCCGCTCGCGCAACCGCGCCACATAAGCCTCATCGCTGCCCTCTCGGGCCGTGATACCGCCAATCAGCACGCCGTGCCACGCCAGGTCGGGGGCTCGCTCGGACAGCCGCGCCAGCCCTTCCAGCCACACCTCGTGGCCTTTACCATCGGTCAGCCGGCCTGGAAGCGCAATGGCCACTTGGCCGGGGCAGACGCCAAACTCTCGGCGTACTGTTTCACGTGTCGCTTCCTCCATCTGCGGTGTATAGGCCGCCAGATCGATTCCAAGATAGAGCCTGCGGATACGCGCTTCCTCCAGCGGAAAGGCTGCGAGGTTGCGCTGTCGTGTCGCCTCGCTGATGGCGAAGAGCCGTGTGACGCGACCGTAGGCCCAGCGATGATAGGGGTCCTTCTTCGGCCGGGTTACGCCCATGTGATCGGTAAAGAACAGCCTGAGGCTTGGACGCAGCGTCGCCAGCAGCGCCCCCAGGCGTAGATCGCTGGACTTGTGGCAGTGAAGCGCGCCGATATCGTGACGCTTGAGATAGGCCAGTACTCGCCCCGCCTGAAGCAGAGCCCGCCCCCGTGTGGGCACGGTCAACGGCTCGATGCCGGCGGCCATCAGACTTTCCGCCACACGCGAGCCGGCCAAGGCCAGGCCGTGGGCTTCCCACCCCTGACGTTGCAGCTCGGGTATAATCCGCGCAGGATACATTTCGAGTCCGCCCCAGCCATCCGAAAGGCAGATATGCATGACCTTGTGCGTCAAGAGTGTCTCCTAAATCGGTCAAGCGGGGCTCGGGAGCCCAGATGACGTCTCATTCCACCGTGGCCAAACACCACGTTTCGGGGCATTCGCCACACATCCTGGTGGTGCGCAACGACAAGCTCGGCGACTTCATGCTCGCCTGGCCGGCGCTGGCATGTCTCAAGGCCCGCCTTCCCGAGGCGAAGGTCAGCGTCCTGGTACCCACCTATACCGCGCCACTTGCCAGACTCTGCCCTTGGATCGACAGCGTGATCATCGATCCTGGCGAAGCTGCCGGAAAACAGGCGCAGCGTGAACTTCTGGCGCTGCTGCGTCGCGAGCGCTTCTCGGCTCTGCTCACCCTCTTTTCCACGCCGCGCGTCGGCTGGCTGGGCTGGCGGGCAGGCATATCCTGCCGTGTGGCGCCCGCCACCAAATGGGCGCAGCTATTCTACAATCAACGTGTGGTGCAGCGCAGGTCACGCTCCGAGAGGCCGGAGTACCTGTACAACATCGAGCTGGCCGAAGCGCTGCTCGGTGCCCTGGGTCATGACCCGGGGCCGCGTCCCACGCCTCCCTTCTGGCCCCTCCCCTCCGGCACCATCGCTACCCAGCGCAAGGAGATTGCCGATGAGCTGGGGCTGGACGCGTCGCGTCCGTGGCTATTCCTGCACGCCGGTAGCGGCGGGTCGGCGGTCAACCTCTCCCCTCGCCAATATGTCGAACTGGCCATGACCATCGATTCACAGCTTGCTGATCATGGCGTTCAGGCACACTGGGTGCTGACCGCCGGCCCGGGTGAAGAGCCCGTCGCCCAGGAGCTGTGCGCGGAGCTGGGCCGCAACGAGCTACTCTCCAAGGTGCTACCGCCACGCCAGAGTCTGGGCGCTTTTGCCCTGGCGCTAGCCGCCGCCGACCTGTTCGTCGCCGGTTCCACCGGGCCGCTGCATATCGCCGCCTGCCTGAACCGGCCCACGGCAGGCTTCTACCCTTCGCGCCGTTCGGCGACTTCACTGCGCTGGCAGACCTGCAACGACGAGGATCGACGCCTCGCCTTCAGCCCGCCCGAGCAAGCCGGAGAGAGCGAGATGTCGGCCATCGATCTCGAGGCCGCTGCTCTCGAGATCAGCGCCCTGGTGCGTCGTCGGGCGGCGTCGTCCGCGTCCTGACCCAAAGATCGGCATACTTGGCGAAAGTGGAGTGCGCCGAGAGCAGAGCCAGCAACAAACCCTGACGGCCATCGAGAAAGCCCGCGCGCAGCAGGTACATGCGTACAAAGCAGCCCAGCCCGTGCACGACGCCAGCCGCGAGGCTGCCCTGCTTGCCGCGAGCGGCTCGCTGCTCGGCCCAGGCTTGCGCGTAATGCGCCGACTTTTCAAGGTAGTGGCGCAGGTCGCGGTAGGTATAGTGCAATAAGTCACCCTGTAGCGCCTTGACCGGAAGCGCGCCAGGGTTCTGCAGCTTTTCATGGACCAGGGCCGCATCATAACCCGCTTGCCCTCGGGGGTAGAGGCGCGCCACCCGGTCGGGATACCAGCCGGAGTGGCGAATGAAGTCCCCGAAGCACCAAGAGAGGCGCGGCAGCGTATGAATTGCCGGCTCACCGGTGCCAACTGCCGCCTGAATGCTCTGACGCAGCTCCGGGGTCACCCGTTCGTCGGCATCGACCATGAGAATCCAGTCACTCGTGACCATCGCCTCGGCGCGCTGGCGCTGCACGCCAAAGCCCTGCCAGTCGTCGTTGATCGCCACCTTGTCAGTAAACTCGCGCGCGATGTCGCAGGTGGCATCCTGGCTGCCGGCGTCCAGCACCACGATCTCATCGGCCCAGGTAAGCGTCTCCAGGCAGGCACGCAGGTGAACGGCCTCGTTCTTGACGATCAGTACGGCAGCCAGGCTCATCGACCTCTCCTCGTCGCGTTGGCGGCTGGCCAGTGTACTGCCGCCGCCATGATCGCGCCAAACACGGCTCTCGATTGCATGGTGCTAGGCGCTGAAGCCTTTTGGTAAGCTGGCAGGCGAATTCTACGGATACCCTCGACCCATGACGATTCCCGCCAAGTTTCTCGCACTGGCTCATCCGCGCTGGATATCGCTGCTGATCATCGGGTTCTGCCTGGGCTATGCGGTAACCGCCTTGACCCGCCTGCCGAAGTGGAGCCTGCTGCTGGTCATGGCCGCCTGGCTGGCCCTGGGGGCATGGCGCCATTGGGGCGCCCCGCGCCGCGCTCACGCAACACCTTCACGCGGTTGGCCCTGGAGCCTGCTGCCGATCGCACTTTGGGGGCTTTACATCTACCTTTCCGAGAGTTTCGGCATCGTCGATCTCGGCGCGGTATTCTTCCACCTCCAGGCTGGCATGACCGACCACGGCGGCGTCAGCCGGATCGGCGCTGCGATTGGCTACACGCTGACCATGGCAGCGCTGCTGGCAGCCATTACCTGGCTGATCCGCCATGATAGGCCCTGGCGCCGGGCCGAACCCTTCCTGGCGCTGGTGCTGCTGGCCAGCAACCCGCTGTTGTATGGTGTCACCCAACGCGGCGCTGCCATCGTCACCGATGACGGCGCCTGGCTTGATCGGCAATACGTTCAGCCGGTCATTCTGGATGTGCCCGAACAGCGGCCCAATCTGCTGTTGATGTACCTGGAAAGCATCGAGCGTACCTATGCCGACCGGGAGCGCTTCGGCGACGCCTATGCCGATCTGGATGCCGTCGGTGAGCATGGCCTGGTCTATGAAGGGGTCTACCAGCTCGACAATACCGGTTGGACAATGGCCGGTATGATCGCCAGCCAATGCGGCAGCCCCTTGATGCCGGCAGGCCTGCTGCATGACCGCCAGTTTTCGCCCCTCGAGCAGGTCGTCCCCGGCGTCGACTGTCTCGGCGACCTGCTCTCCGAGCAGGGCTACCGACTCAGCTATCTGGGGGGCGCCAGTACGGCGTTCGCCGGCAAGGGCATCTTTTACAAGGAGCACGGCTTCGATACCGTGCTCGGCCGCGAGGACCTTCAGCCCCGACTCGAGGACCCCAATTACGTCAACAATTGGGGGCTCTATGATGACTCGCTTTACGATTTCACTCTCGAAGAGATGCGTCGTCTGAACCGGGAGCCGGGTCCCTGGGGGGTGGTCAACCTGACCATCGCCGGCCACGCCCCTCGCGGCTACCCCGCCCAGTCCTGCATCGAGCGTCAGGGCGAGTTCGACGGCGTTGACATCCTCTACTCGGTGGAGTGTTCGGCCTGGCTGGCACGTGACTTCCTCGAACGCGCCGATGCCGAAGGCCTGCTCGACAATACTGTCGTCATCGTTGCCAGCGACCACCTGACCATGCGCGTATCGGTCTGGGAGCAGCTGCTCATGGGTGAGCGTGACAATACCTTCATGCTGCTGGGCCCCGACATCCCCGTGGGTCGCCAGAGCCGCGAAGCTTCCATGGTGGATGTCTTTCCCACCATTCTCGAAGCCTTGGGCTTCACTATCGACTGGCACCGTGCCGGCCTGGGGGTTTCACTGCTTTCCGAAGAGCCGACGCTCATCGAGGAGTATGGCAAGGCCCAGATCAATGCACGGATGCGCGAAGAGTCGGCGCTTCAGGAGCGCCTCTGGCAGGGGCTTGCCCCGCAGCCACAACCACCTACCGAGGAAGTGGAGCAGGAGCAGGTGGTGGAAGCGCCCAAGGACGCTACGGGGGATAAGCCCGCCGACGTGCAATGACGCACTCAGCTGCGAGCGATGACGGCCGTATCGCTGGCCAGCACGCTGGCCAGGACCCGCTGTGGCGACAGCTGAACGAGGCAGTTGGTATGCCCCAGCGGGCAGCTGCGCTCAAAGCAAGGCGAGCATTCGAGTGCCAGAGTATGAATGACGGCGTTGTCTGTCAGCGGTGGCGTATAGGCCGGCGATGACGAACCGTAGAGCGCCTGCACGCGAGTGCCTACCGCAGCGGCCACGTGCATCAACCCGGAATCGTTGGTGATGACCTGCTGGCAGTCGGCGAGCAGATCCACCGCATCGGCCAGCCGGGTCTTGCCGCACAGATTGTGGACATGGTTCTGCCCCTCGGCAATGACCTCCCCGGCAGCGACATCCTTGGGCCCACCCAGCACGCGTATCTCATAGCCCTCTGCCACCAGGCGCCCGGCAAGCTCGTGAAAGTGTCCCAGCGGCCACTGCTTGGCGGGGCCATACTCAGCGCCCGGCATCATGCCAATGGCCGGCCGGGACGACAGCCCCAGGCGGATACGCAGTTCGACAAGATTCTCGGGGTCGACCCGTAAACGCGGTTGGGGAACGGTCACATTACCGTGTCTCACCTCCTCGGCCGGCAAGCCAAGTGCCACGAAACGTTTAACCGTCTGGTCGAGCAGCGTCTTGTCGAGCCCCCGCCGATCGTTGAGCAAGCCGTAGCGCTGTTCTCCGGTAAAGCCGATACGCCGCGGCACCCGCGCCAGAAACGGCACCAGCGCCGACTTCCAGGAACGCGGCAGTACGATGGCCGTGTCGAAGCGACCGCGCAGCTGGCGAGCCAGGGCACGCCGGGCCGACCAGCCGAATCGCCCATGCCCCACGTCCAGCAGGGCGATTTCATCCACCTCCGCCATGCGTTCGAGAATCGGCTGCGACCAGCCCGGAGCCACTACGCCGAGGTGGCCGCCGGGATGCTGCTGCTTGAGGGTCTTGAACAGGCTCTGAGCCATGACCATATCGCCGACCCAAGCAGGACCGACGACCAGAATACGGGGCCTCGTTGGCACCGCCTGGCTCATCTCTCGGCCCCGTCCAACCATTCGAGATAGGCCTTTACGCCCTCTGCCACGGTACGGAACTCGCGCTCGTAGCCGGCCTCGCGCAGGCGTGTGATGTCGGCCCGGGTATAGCTCTGGTAGCGCCCTTTGAGCTCGTCGGGGAAGTCGATGTACTCGATACGACCGCGGCCGTGATGCGCGATGACCGCCTCTCCGATGGCCTTGAACGGCTCGGCCCGGCCGGAGCCGAGGTTGTAGATACCTGACTTGTCAGGGTTGTCGAGGAACCACAGATTGACGTCCACCACGTCGCCCACATAAACGAAATCGCGACTCTGCATGCCTGCTTCATAGCCATCCCAGGCGCCGAACAGACGAAGATCCTGCCCTGCGCTGACCTGGGTGTGGTTGTGATAGGCCACGCTCGCCATCTTGCCCTTGTGCTGCTCACGCGGGCCGTAGACGTTGAAGTAGCGAAATCCGACTACCTGACTGGTGAACTCGGCCCAGTGCTGACGCACGTACTGGTCGAAGAGCAGCTTGGAGTAGCCGTAGACGTTCAGCGGCTTCTCGTACTCGGGCTCTTCGCGAAACACCCGGCTGCCACCATAGGTAGCCGCCGAGGAGGCGTAGAGGAACGGGATGCCCTGCTGTTGACAGAAGTGCAGCAGCACCTTGGAGTACTCGAAGTTGTTGTCGAGCATGAAGCGGCCGTCCCACTCGGTGGTATCCGAGCAAGCCCCCTCGTGAAAAATCGCCTCGATCGGCGGCAGGCGCGAGGGCTCGCCACGCAGCACCTCTTCCACCCGGGCGCGAAAATCGCCCTTGTCGAGATAGTCGCCCAGGGTGCAGTCCGCCAGGTTGACGAACTTGGTACCGTCGGAGAGGTCGTCTACGACCAGCACGTCGTGACGTCCGCGCTCGTTGAGGGCCTTGACCAGATTCGAGCCGACGAAGCCGGCGCCCCCTGTCACTACGATCATATGAACCTCGCTGTGGCGCAGTCGCTGCGCCTATAACCCATGTGCCTGTGATTGTATACTTGACGACCTGTGAATTCATGGCCAACGGTGCATCCGCAATGACACTCTCGACATCCCCGTCGACCTCGGCCTCAGGGTCGAAGGCAGACGCGACCACGTTCCAAGGCCTGATACTGGCCTTGCAGCAGTACTGGGCCGAACAAGGCTGCGTGGTTCTTCAGCCCCTGGACATGGAGGTCGGGGCCGGCACCTTCCACCCCGCCACCTTCCTGCGTTCCATCGGGCCGGAAACGTGGAATGCCGCCTATGTTCAGCCTTCCCGCCGACCCACCGACGGCCGCTACGGCGAGAACCCCAACCGTCTGCAGCACTACTACCAGTTTCAGGTGGTGATGAAACCCTCCCCTGCCGACTTGCAGGAGCGCTTCCTGGGTTCGCTCGAGCGTCTCGGTATCGACCCGCTGGTACATGATATTCGCTTCGTCGAAGACAACTGGGAGTCGCCGACGCTGGGCGCCTGGGGGCTCGGTTGGGAAGTATGGCTCAACGGCATGGAGGTGACGCAGTTCACCTATTTCCAGCAGGCCGGCGGGCTGGAGTGCTACCCGGTTACCGGCGAGCTCACCTATGGGCTGGAACGTATCGCCATGTATCTGCAGAACGTCGACAGCGTCTACGATCTGGTGTGGACCATCGCACCGGATGGCACCAAGGTCACCTACGGCGACGTCTACCTGCAGAACGAGCGCGAGCAGTCTGCCTACAACTTCGAGCATGCCGACGTGCCGGCGCTGTTCAAGGCCTTCGACCATCAGGAGCGCGAGTGCATCAAACTGCTCGAAGCCGGCCTGCCGTTACCGGCCTATGAGCAGGTGCTCAAGGCCTCGCATACCTTCAACCTGCTGGATGCTCGTCACGCCATCTCGGTAACCGAGCGGCAGCGCTTCATCCTGCGCGTTCGCACCATGGCCCGCGACGTAGCTCATGCCTATTACGCCTCGCGCAAGGCCGCCGGCTTCCCGCTGGCCCCCGAAGCCCTGCGCCAGGAACTGCTGGCCCAGGACACGACCGCCGAACAGGGAGACGCGTGATGGCTGCCCAAACCTTTCTGATCGAGCTCGGCGTCGAGGAGCTGCCGCCGGGCGCCATCGACTCGCTCTCCGATGCCCTTGCCGACGGCATTCGCCGCGGCTTAACGCAAGCCGAGGTCGCCTTCGGTGACATTCGTGCCTATGCCACGCCACGTCGGCTGGCCGTACAGGTGGCGGAGTTGGCCGACAAGCAGCCCGACCGCGAAGTGGAGCGTCGCGGCCCAGCGCTTGCCGCCGCCTACAAGGACGGCCAGCCGACCAAGGCTGCCGAAGGCTTCGCCCGCTCCTGCGGCGTCGAAGTGGCCGACCTGATCCAGCTCGAGACCGACAAGGGCGCCTGGCTCGGCTACCGCGAACAACAGCAGGGGGAGTCCACTACTCGCCTGCTGCCGGCCATCGTCGACAAAGCCATCGCCGCCCTGCCGGTGCCCAAGAACATGCGCTGGGGCGCCTCGCGAATCGAGTTCTCGCGCCCCGTGCACTGGCTGGTGATGCTCTATGGCAGCGACGTGGTGGAGGCTCGAACCCTCGGCCTGACGGCTGGCCGTACCACCCGCGGCCATCGCTTCCACGCCCCCGAACCCGTCGAACTGGCACACGCCGACGACTATCTCGATGTCCTCGAGCAGGCATGGGTACTGGCAGATCGCGAGCGTCGGCGCGAGCGGATCCGCGAACAGGTGCTGGCCGAGGCCGAGGTCCAGGAAGCCCAGGCGGTGATCGACGAAGCGCTGCTCATCGAAGTGAGCGGTCTTGTCGAGTGGCCAGTGGCACTGGCGGGAAGCTTCGACGAGCGTTTCCTCGAGGTCCCCGCGGAATGCCTCATCTCTTCGATGAAGGCCAACCAGAAGTACTTCCACCTGCTCGATGAGCAGGGTCGGCTCCGGCCACAGTTCATTACCATTGCCAATATCGACAGCCACGATCCTCAGCAGGTCATCGATGGCAATGAAAAAGTCATTCGCCCGCGACTGGCCGATGCCGCCTTCTTCTACGATACCGACCGGAAGCAGCCGCTATCGGCGCGTATCCCCGGCCTGGCCAGCGTCGTCTTCCAGCAGCAGCTCGGCACCCTGGCCGACAAGGCGCACCGCAGCGCTGCAGTGGCAGCCTTCATTGCCGGCCGCATCGGCGGTGACGTCGCCCAGGCACGGCGTGCGGCCGAACTGGCCAAGTGCGACCTGGTTACCGAAATGGTGCTCGAGTTCCCCGAACTGCAAGGCATCATGGGCCGCTACTACGCCACTCATGACGGCGAACCCGCCGAGGTGGCTCAAGCGCTGGAAGAGCAATATCTGCCCCGCTTCGCCAGTGATGAAATTCCCGCCTGCCGTACCGGTCAGGCACTGGCATTGGCCGACCGGCTCGATACCCTGACCGGCATCTTCGGCATCGGCCAGCGCCCCAGTGGCACCAAGGACCCCTTCGCTCTGCGTCGCGCCGCCATCGGCGTGCTCAACATCATGATCAAGGGCGAGCTGGAGCTCGACCTGCGTGAGCTGCTCGAACTGGCCGCCGCCCAGCACCAGGAGCTTCCCTACGCCGAGAAACTCGTCGATGAAGTATTGAGCTACATGCTCGACCGCTTCCGCGCCTGGGGCCAGGACGAAGGCATACCCGCCGAGGTCTACCTTGCCGTTCGTGCTCGCCCGGTGACCAAGCCCTTGGATTTCGCCCGCCGCCTGCGCGCCGTGCATGCTTTTTCACGGCGCGAGGAAGCTGCCGCTCTGGCTGCGGCCAACAAACGCGTTTCCAATATCCTGGCCAAGCAAGCCAGCGAGGCCAAAGGTGCGGTGGTGGCAGACACCCTGCTACAGGAGCCGGCCGAGCATGCCCTGCACGAGGCGGTAGCTTCCAGCCGGGAGAGTGTCATGCCGCTTTTCGCTGAAGGCCGCTATCGCGAAGCTCTAGACATCCTCGCAGGACTTCGCGCTCCAGTGGACACTTTCTTCGATGATGTCATGGTCATGGCCGAGGACGATGCCGTCCGACGTAATCGTCTGGCGTTACTGGCGGGCCTTCAGGGCCTGTTCCTGGAAGTGGCCGACATTGCCTTGCTCCAGCAGTAAGGCGTAGTCCATGTGCCGGCCGGTGACCCCGGCCGGTTTTTTTATGCCCGACTTGTCATGTTCCACGTGAAACATCGACGGCGCCTACCCTTGGCACGCCGTGTTCCACGTGAAACACTTCTCTCATCCTCAACCTCAATGGTGTAACGATGCCCAACGCAGCCCGGCTGGTGATTCTCGATCGCGATGGCGTCATCAACCATGACTCCGATGCCTATATCAAGTCACTGGCCGAATGGGTCCCCTACCCCTCTTCCATCGAGGCCATCGCTCGGCTTAGCCGCGCTGGCTGGACGGTGGCCATCGCCACCAATCAATCAGGCATTGCACGTGGATACTACGATGAGTCGGTGCTGAGCGAGATGCATGAGGAACTCAATAGGCTGGTCAATGCCGCTGGGGGCACGCTATCGCACATTGCACACTGCCCCCACGGTCCTGATGACGGCTGCTCCTGCCGCAAGCCCCTGCCTGGCTTGCTCGTTCAGATACGTGATGCGCTGGGCCTGGACACTCTCGTCGGCAGTTGGATGGTAGGGGACAGTCTGCGTGACCTGCAGGCAGGTGAAGCGATGGGCTGCCGCTCAGCGCTCGTACGCACTGGCAAGGGTTCCCATACCGAGGCGAAGGGTGACGGACTGCATGACGCACGCATCTTCGATGACCTGGCCGCTTTTACCGACTGGCTGCTTAGTCAGCAGCGTTAAGCGACTGCCTAACGAAAGCAAGAAGCCGACCCCATGGGGTCGGCTTCTTGCATCATCCTGCCGGTGAGCCCGCGCAGGTTGTACTTTAAAAAAGCGGGGGGGGTTGTGTAATAAAAAACGGTTGGGGACC